>JANNKS010000478.1:0-5107 GCA_031396425.1 Rhizobacter sp.
GGCGCCGCGCCGCGCCGCGCAGATTGCCCAGCACGTACTCGCCGGCGAGCAGGTCCTGCAATTCTTCGTTGTCGTAGCGCATGGCCGGCATCCGTCAGTGCTGGGCTGCCAGGCAGACGCGCAGGCTCTTCAGCCCGCGCCTCACCCAGGCTTTCACCGTTCCGAGCGGCTGGCGCAGGTGCTTGGCCAGTTCGCCATGGCTCAGGCCATGGAAGAACACCAGCGTGATGCTCTGCCGCTGGTGCGCGTCGAGCGCTTCCAGACAACCCCCGATGCGCGCGGCGCTCTGCGTGAACTCGAACCCTCCGAGCGGATCGCGCTCACCCGCTGCGCCAAGACCTTCGATGCCCGCATCATCGAACGCGTCGATGCTGACGCCATGCAGCCGTTCATGGCCATCGGGGTGTGAAGGTGCAATCCAGTCGAGCGCCTGATTGCGCACGATTCGAATCAGCCACGTCATCGGCGCGCCCTTGTTACGGTCGAATCGGCTCGCGTGGCGCCAGACCGAGACGAAACTCTCCTGCACCACCTCTTCAGCCCAGTCGGAACGCCTCAGGATGCGCAGTGCCACGCCGAACAGCGTGTCCGCGGTCAGGCGATACAGGCGTTGAAACGCCGCTTCATCGCCGCGCGCACTGGCGACGATGAGTTCGTCCAGGGAGGGGCCGGGTGCGTTGATCATCAGTTCGAGAAGGCGCCGCGAAAGCTGCGAGCCGCGACGGAACGGCTCGCGAGCGCCGCGAATCGGCGCCAAGATGCAGGGCCAACGACACGCCGACGGTGATCTGCACCTCGGTCGATCATCGCACGCGGCGAACGGTGATCAGCGCCACCGGGTTGCGCCAGTCGCGAACGGCGGCGGGCAGGTCGCCGATGCCGTGGATGCCTGCGTGAATGTGCACATAACCTTCGCCCCCTCCTGCCTTGGCGCCGCCACCCGAGCCTTTGCACTCGGCAAAGAAAGGCCCGGGAACCGACGCGCACAGTTCGTCGTTCTTCTCGCTGCCCGCATCGTAGGCGGGTGCCGTGATGGTCAGCGTATCGTCGCCGCGCGGCAGTTCGATGCCGTTGAGAGCGAAGAACGCGTCGTTGGTCGGGATCAGCATTGCGGCAACGCTCAAGCGCGCAAAGCCACGACGCCCCTCCACGATCACCTTGGTCGTCGCGCCGGGGTTGGTGAGGCCGGATCCGCTCACGACCTGGCCCGTCCCTGACAACGCCACCAGCTCGGCGGTCAGCGGGGCGGTGTTGCCTTCTTCGGCCAGGGTGGCCAGACCTGGGCTCGCGGGTGCACCCAGCTTGAACAGCGCAACGCTGCTCTTGTGGCTCGCGACGAGGATGGGCGTGAACTGCTGTCCGCGCGTCAGGTTGGTGATGCTTACCTCGTAACGCCTGGGGTGGTCGTCGTCGGCCAGGGCCGCAGGTGCGGCCAGCAGGCCGGAAAGGACGGCCAGGGCGCCGGCGATGCTGCTTGAACGTGATGTCATGTCTTCTCCTTGATGGGACTTGGGGAATTACCCTGCCCGGAACGAACCTCGAGTTCGAGCCGTGGCAAGGGATCTACCGTCCGGAGAACGATTTGGACGCAGCCGATCGCAGGAAGATCGAATTCAGGCGCAAAACGCAGCGCCAGTGCGCAGCGGCGGCGCTCCTGGCGCCGCCAGGGCCCGTGCCCGCAGCGTCCCGGCGCCGGCGCGTGCCGCCAAAGAGCATCAACGGGCCTGGGCGGCGCCTCGGACGATCCTGCGCCACGCGCGCCAGCCGACGAATGACAGCGCCAGGAAGACCGTGTACAGCAGCGTCGTCAGCCACAGCCCCTTGTAGGCAAACAGCGCCACGCTGACGACGTTGACCACCACCCAGGTCGGCCAGGTTTCGACGTACTTGCGCCCGAGCAACCACTGGCCGATCACGCTGGCGGCGGTGGGGAAGGCGTCCCACCAGGGCACGTCGGTGTCGGTGGCGTTGGCGAGGAACGAGCCGGTCGCCGGCCAGGCGATTGCCAAGGCGGCCGTGGCGAGCCACCGACCGCGCGCACCCAGGTGGCGCACCTGCAGCACGCGGCCGTCGGGTTCGGTGCCGCGCAGCCATTGCCACCAGCCCCAGGCGGCGATGGCGGCAAAGAAGATCTGCAGGCCCCCGTCACCGTACAGCCTGCTGTTCCAGAACAGCCCGAAGTAGAGCAGCGAGCTGATGATCGCCAATGGCCAGCCCCAGGGGTTGACGCGGATGTTGCACAACACCATCGCAAGTGCCAGCACGAAGGCGAGCAATTCGAGTCGCGTGACGGGCGCGCCCCAGAGCGTGAACGCGTCGGCAAAGAGCGGCTGCAGGAAGTGCAGCACGGCTGTCATGCAGGCGCCTCAGCGCCGGGGCACGTTGAGTTGCACCAGGATTTCGTCGGGCTTGAGCATGCCGAGTTCAAAGCGCGCCTTCTCCTCGACCATTTCCAGGCCTTCCTTCAGGTCGCGCACCTCTGCCTGCAACTGCTCGTTACGAGCCCGGGTGGTCTCGTTGGCGGCCACCTGCTCGCTCAGCTTGTTCGCAAGATCCACGGTGCGCGGCACGCCGGACTTGCCGAACCACAACTCGGCATGCACGAGAAGCAGCAACACGACCAGGGCGGTGCTCAGAAGGCGCATCGTGGCAGGCCCGCGCGGTACGACTCAGCGCAGCGAATAGAACGCGGCGCGACCGGGGTAGCTGGCCACGTCGCCGAGGTCTTCTTCGATGCGCAGCAACTGGTTGTACTTGGCCATGCGGTCACTGCGGCTGAGCGACCCGGTCTTGATCTGGCCGGCGTTCGTACCCACCGCGATGTCGGCGATCGTCGAGTCTTCGGTTTCGCCCGAACGGTGGCTGATGACGGCCGTGTAGTTGGCGCGCTTGGCCATCTCGATCGCGGCGAAGGTTTCGGTCAGTGTGCCGATCTGGTTGATCTTGATCAGGATCGAGTTGGCGATTTTCTTCTCGATGCCTTCGCGCAGGATCTTGGTGTTGGTGACGAACAGGTCGTCGCCCACCAGTTGCACCCTGGAGCCCAGCCGCTCGGTGAGGTGCTTCCAGCCGTCCCAGTCGCCCTCGTGCATGCCGTCTTCGATGCTGATGATGGGGTACTTGTCGACCCAGGTGGCCAGGATGTCGGTCCACTCGGGCGCGCTGAGCTGCAGGCTCGAACCTTCGTCGATATGGTACTTGCCGTCCTTGTAGAACTCGCTCGCCGCGCAGTCCAGGCCGATGGCGATCTGCGTTCCTGCGGTGTAGCCGGCCTTGTCGATCGCTTCCAGAATCATCTGGATCGCCGCTTCGTGGCTGGCGACGCTGGGCGCAAAGCCGCCTTCGTCGCCGACGGCCGTGCTCATGCCCTTCGCGTCGATGATCTTCTTCAGCGCGTGGAACACCTCGGCGCCATAGCGCAATGCTTCCCGAAAGCTCGGTGCGCCCACCGGAATGATCATCAGTTCCTGCAGGTCGAGGTTGTTGTTCGCATGTGCGCCGCCGTTGATGACATTCATCATCGGCACGGGCAGCTGCATGGCGCCCGAGCCGCCGAAGTAGCGGTACAGCGGCAGGCCGCTTTCTTCCGCGGCGGCACGCGCCACCGCCATGCTCACTGCCAACGTGGCATTCGCGCCGAGCCGGCTCTTGTTCTCGGTGCCGTCCAGGTCGATCAGGGTGCGGTCGAGAAAAGCCTGCTCGCTCGCATCGAGCCCGAGCACCGCTTCGGAAATCTCGCTGTTGACATTCTCGACCGCCTTCAGCACGCCCTTGCCGAGGTAGCGCGCCTTGTCGCCGTCGCGCAGCTCGATCGCCTCGCGCGAGCCGGTCGATGCACCCGACGGGACTGCGGCGCGCCCCAGCGTGCCGGACTCGAGCAGCACATCGCATTCGACGGTCGGGTTGCCCCGGCTGTCGAGGATTTCGCGGCCGACGATGTCTACGATTGCGCTCATTCAGGGTCCTCTGGGAGTGGGTTGATTCGGGTCAGATGCCTTCGGCGACGATCATGCGCATCACCGCGGCACCTTCGCGCGCCGCGCGTGCCTTGCCGTATTCAGTCGAGTGGTAGTAGGCGCGCGCCTTTTCCATCGAGGGGAACTTGAGCACCACCACCCGATCGGGTTGCCAGTCGCCCTCCAGCACCTCGGTGGCGCCACCGCGCACGCACACCTGGGCGCCGTGCGCGAGCATCGCCGCCGAAGAGAGCTTCTTGTATTCGTCGTACTGCGCCGGATTCGTGACGCGTACGTTGGCGATGATGTAGGCACTGCTCACGGCGGGGTCTCCGATATTCCAGATCAACAGGAAAAATCATTCTCGAGCAGGGGCTGGCTCTTGACGACCCGGTCCAGCGACAGCAACTGCTCCAGCAGCGCGCGCATGTGTTTGAGCGGCACGGCGTTCGGCCCGTCGCTCAGCGCATTCGCGGGGTCGGGGTGCGTTTCCATGAACAGGCCGGCGATGCCCACCGCGACCGCGGCGCGCGCCAGCACCGGCACGAATTCGCGCTGGCCGCCCGAGCTGGTGCCCTGGCCGCCGGGCAGCTGCACTGAATGGGTGGCGTCGAACACCACCGGGGCGCCGCTCTCGCGCATGATCGCCAGGCTGCGCATGTCGGACACCAGGTTGTTGTAGCCGAAGCTCACGCCGCGTTCGCAGGCCATGAAGTTGTCTTCGGGCAAGCCCTTTTCGCGTGCCGCGGCGCGTGCCTTGGCGATCACGTTCTTCATGTCGTGGGGCGCGAGGAACTGGCCCTTCTTGATGTTCACCGGCCTGCCGCTTTGCGCGACGGCGCGAATGAAATCGGTCTGGCGGCTCAGAAAGGCGGGCGTCTGCAGCACGTCGACGACGCAGGCCACGGCGGCGATCTCGCCTTCGCTGTGCACATCGGTCAGGATCGGCAGCGCCAATTCGCGCCGCACCTTGGCAAGGATTTCCAGTCCTTTGTCCATGCCCGGGCCTCGAAACGACGTTCCGCTGGAGCGGTTCGCCTTGTCGTAACTCGATTTGAAAACGAAGGGAATGCCCAGCGCCCGGGTGACTTCCTTCAGGTGCCCGGCGACATCCATCTGCAATTGTTCCGATTCAACGACGCAGGGCCCGG
>JANNKS010000522.1:0-5426 GCA_031396425.1 Rhizobacter sp.
CCTCCGCCGCCCCCGCCGGCCCCAGCGCCTGCGCCAGCTCCGGCCGCAGCACCGGTCGCGCCGCCGCCGCCGCCTCCGCCGCCCCCGCCGCCCCCGGCACCGGTGAGTGAGAAGGTCACGTTCGCGGCTGACGCGTTCTACGACACCGGAAAGTCCGTGCTGAAGCCCGAAGGCAAGGCAAAGCTTGACGATCTGGTGTCCAAGATGTCGGGCATCAACCTCGAAGTCATCATCGCCGTCGGCCACACCGACTCCGATGGCTCCGACGCTTCGAACCAGAAGCTGTCGGTGGCTCGGGCCGAGTCCGTCAAGGGTTATCTGACGAGCAAGGGCATCGAGAAGAACCGGGTCTACACCGAAGGCAAGGGCGAGAAGCAGCCTGTTGCTGACAACAAGACCAAGGAAGGCAAGCAGAAGAACCGCCGCGTCGAAATCGAAGTGGTGGGCACCCGGACCAAGAAGTAAGACGGTCTGAACTTGCTCTTTGAAAACCCCGCCTCGGCGGGGTTTTCTGCTTGTTGGCCTCGACAAATCCAGGCCCGGTGCCAGGGGCCGCTAACATCGCAGGCCATGTTCAGCAACGTCGACCCCCAGGAGCTCGCCAAATTCAGCGAGCTTGCCCACCGCTGGTGGGACCCCGAAAGCGAGTTCCGCCCGCTGCACCAGATCAACCCGCTGCGGCTTGACTGGATCGACGCGCAGGCACGCCTGGCCGGCAAGGCAGTGCTCGACGTGGGCTGCGGTGGCGGCATCCTCGCCGACGCGATGGCGCGCCGAGGTGCGCAGGTGCTGGGCATCGACCTGGCCAGCAAGCCGCTCAAGGTGGCGCGGCTGCACGCCATGGAAGCGCAGACACCGTCGATCGCCTACCGCGAGGTCGCCGCCGAGGCGTTGGCCGAAGAGATGCCGGGGCATTTCGACGTCATCACCTGCATGGAAATGCTCGAGCATGTGCCCGACCCGTCGGCGATCGTGCGTGCCTGCGCGACGCTGGCCAAGCCCGGCGGCTGGGTGTTCTTCTCCACCATCAATCGCAATGCGAAGGCGTTTGTTTTTGCCATCGTCGGTGCGGAATACGTGCTGGGCTTGCTGCCCAAGGGAACGCACGAATACGCCCGCTTCATCCGGCCCAGCGAACTGGCGCTGTGGTGTCGCCAGGCCGATCTCAGCTCGAGTGGCATGCGCGGCATGGAATACAACCCGCTCACGCGGCGCTACTGGCTGTCGGGCGACACCAGCGTCAACTACCTGCTGGCATGCCGCAAGACGGCATGAGCCCGCCGGGCCGCCCCAAGGGCGAATACCGGAGTGCGCCGCGCGAAGGTGCACCAGTGACTGCGACGCGCCCGCCGATTCGCGCGGTGTTGTTCGACCTGGACGGTACGCTGATCGACAGCGCGCCCGACCTCGCCGGTGCCGGCAACGACATGCGCGTGGCGCGCGGCCTGGCCGAGTTGCCGATGGAAGACTTCCGCCCGATGGTGGGCTCCGGCGCACGCGGCATTGTGCGCATTGCCTTGAACGTGGGGCCCGATGAAGAGCCGTTCCTGGCGCTGCGCGACGAGTTCCTGACCCGCTACGAAGGCCGCATGACGCGTGAAACGCGTGTCTTCCCCGCCATCGAGCCGGTCTTGGATGCCTTTCGTGATCACCTGTTGCCATGGGCGATCGTGACGAACAAGGCGACGCGCTTCAGCGAACCCCTGGTGCGCGCGCTCGGTTTGCATCAACACTCGCGCACCCTGGTGTGCGGCGACACCACGCCGCATTCGAAGCCGCACCCGGCGCCCTTGCTGGAAGCAGCGCAGCGCATCGGCGTGCCGCCGGCAGAGTGCGTCTACGTCGGCGATGACTTGCGCGACGTGCAGGCCGGCCGGGCTGCCGGCATGCTCACGATCGCGGTGGCCTGGGGTTACCTCGGCCAGGGTGAGCCGATCGGGCAGTGGGGGGCCGACCACGTGATCGATGCCCCGCATCAGCTCTTGAACTTGCTCGGATTGGCCTAAACTAAGCCGCTCTGGGGCTGACTTGGCTTCGACGTGGGTTCGGAGTTGGAACAGGGCATGCCGAGCACCAGTTCGCTCGTAAATCCACTGGAAACAAAGTAACTGCGAACGACTCTACGTACGCTCTCGCCGCTTAAAACCGGTGAGCTTCGCAACAGTTGGCCGATGGGCTGGGCTTGAGGGTTAACCTGAAGGCTGAGAAGTCATACACATGGGCTCGTCCTGCGGTGCGTCATTCACCACAGGATCAAATCAAGTGACTCGCGGGTTCGGTAGCGTGCTGCTGCGCGACCGGAACCGCTAAAACCAAATCAGTCAGCTAAGCGTGTAGATCTGCCTGACGAAGGCTTGCGGACGGGGGTTCGATTCCCCCCAGCTCCACCAGAAACGACAACCCGCGCCAATGGAGGACCATTGGCGCGGGATCTGTCAAACCTCCCCGGATTGGCTGATATTGGCGTAGGGTTCGCACCTAATTCGCACGTGAATTCGCACGCAAGCGGTCATCATTCGCACCCCCGATGCCGCGGTTCTTCGCACGCCGAAACGCTTCTTCGGCTTCGGCTGAAGTCGGGTCGTTGTCCAGGTCGACGCGATGGTGGTCCGACAGAAACCTGCGCTCTGAACCCTTGGTCGCATCCAGCAGCTTGTGCTCAGGCGCTATCCCGCGATCTTCAGGCCAGTGGCCTTCGGCCGCTGGTAGTCCTGCGGAATGAATTTCCCGTAGACCTGAAACACCATCTGCACGTCGACGTGGCCAAGCTGCTCGGCCACGTACCACGGGTTGCCGCCAGCCGTCAGCAAGGCGCTTGCAAAGGTGTGGCGCACTTGATACGGGTTGCGGTACCTGACGCCGGCACGCTTGCACAGCGGCTCCCACAGCGTCTTGCGAATCTGCGCGTCCGTCTCCCACGGGGCACTGGTGCGCGGGTTGTGCCAGATCTGTTCGCCCACCATGAAAGTGGCGCTCTTCTGAGCGACCAGGGCGCTGATCGCCTCGCCGCTCAGGTCCACGTCGCGCACGCCCGCACTCGTCTTGGGCCCCTTTTCGACCCCAGCGACAAGGTTGCGATCGATGCGAACCTTGTTGACCACCCAGTCGACCTTCGGCCACCGCAGTGCCATCAGCTCGCCGGGGCGCAGTCCAGTGTTGAACCAGAACTGCAGCATCGGCCGCTCGTCGGCGCGCGCCTTCGCAAGCAGTGTCTCGCGTTCGGCCGCGGTGAACGGATCGACCTCGTAGTCGCTGGCCTTCGTGGTCTGCTTCAACAGCTTGTTGAGCGCGATGCGATCGAACGGGTTGAAGTCGATCAGCTCGTCGTTGAGTGCATCTTCGAACACGCTGCGAAGCGGCGTGAGCAGATTGCGCGCCCGCTTCGACGTGACATCCATGCTGCTGATCCAGTCTCGAAGCTTGCTCGGCGTGGCCTCGCTGAGTGCCATGCCGTCCCAAAACTTCATGCGCTCGCTTCTGATCGCCTTGCCGTAGCCCTCGAGCGTGCTCGGGCTCAGCGTGCCGTTCTCGACCTGCCGCTCGTACACCTCAAGCTGCTTGTCGAGCAGTGTGCGCAGCATGATGCGGCGGCCGCCCGCGTCGAACTGGCGGGCGCGCTCACTGCTGGGGAAGTAGTCCGGGTAGTGGAACGTGCCGAGCGAGATTTTGCGCAGCACTTCGGCGCGGAGGCCCGAGGCATAGGTCAGCGCGCTTTGCGTGATCGGCCCCAGCGGAAGCATCTCGCGGCACTCGACCCCGCGGAAGCTGAAAGCAATCTGGATCCGCCGCTCGTGCTTGAACGAGCGAATCGTTACGCCGCGTGGGCAGTTGATCTCGCGCTGCTGTGGCCGCTTTGCGCCGCCACTTGGCCCTGTTCCACCCATCGATTCACCTCTTCAGGGTTGACCCACAGATTGCCATCTGGGCCGATGCAGCAATGTACGCCATCGGTCCATTGGCGCTTGCGCCGTCGAGCATGCACGGCGTCGGCAGTGTCGCCGGTGGCCTTGCAGTGGACGTCAAGGCGTACCCATCGATAAGGCATGCTGAAGCTGGCCAGGTTGGTTGTCATGCGACCTTCCCTTCTTGAGTTGTCGCCACTTCGGTACGCCACGTCCCGAGGCGGCGCCAAACCTCGGAGCAACGGTGACGGTGACTCCTCTGCATATTTGCCTCCGCGATCGAAAAGTTCTCGGGTGAGATTGGGTTCTTGAGCTTTGCTGCCAGGACCATCCACGCACAGCCTCGGTGTGGGGGCGTAGCTTTACGCCGGGCATTGGTAGGCACCGATGCGCTGGTTGCGTCCCTCGGCCACCTCGTGCTCGCGCAGGGTCGTCCTCGCGCGCAGGTACGGCGCCAGGTGGGATTGCCGGGCTTGAGCATCGCCATCGAGCTGCTTGACGAATTCTTCGGCGGTGCAGGCGCGGCCGACGCTGGTGCGCGACCGCGTCGGTCGGGATACGGCTGAACGGTTGCGCACAAGGCGGGGAGCTTGCGGGGCGGCGCCGCGACGAGCTGCGGCCGGCCAGAGCCGCCGAGCAGGCGGCATGCGACGTGAAGAAACGGGTTCGACGACATGGTCGTTCTCCTTTGCGTGAGCAAGAGGGGCACACCACGCCCCCGGATGGGGAAACGCGTGTTCCCCATGCGGGTTGAAGGCACCACCGAACGGCGGGCCCATGGATCGGCGAGGAGACCCATGCCGAAGCAGTGGGTCTCTCGCACGTTCAGGACTTGCGTCCCTGGGATTCAGGCAACCGGCTTTCGCCGGTGGCCAGCGGTTCTCACTCTCACGAGCGATGGCCTCGAAGAGAGAAATTCATCGCTTGCGCGACGTGGCCAACGTGTGGCCGATTCCAGTGCGGGTCACGACCGCAAACGCCAGATGCGTGAGCACCCGGTACCTCACCCGAATCGAAGACGGCCCGGGGTGAGGGCTGTGCCAGCACGAACGCCGACAGAAAGCGTTGACAGTCTGCCACCTGGCAACCAGTTGCGGTAGGCCCGCGGTTGACCGTCGCATGCTCATGTGTCCGCTTGCTGCGCAGTGGTCGCGCAACGCGCGGACGAGGTCGACTATCGCGCCGCTCGCGTCAGACCGCCTGGCTGGCCGAAACCGTTCCCGCCGCTGGTGACGCATCCGGCACATCCCCGCTGCTTGCTGTCACCCGTCGAGCTGCGGCATCGACCAAACTCGCCAGCCCCAGATGCGAGTGCGCGGATTCGCTCGTCCCGGCGTCCACCCAGGCGAGGTTCAAGACCTCGAACACCGGTCGCCAACTTGGCCCCTCATCGCCGACGTGACTGCGCAATTGCATCAACGGGTTGGGCAGATAGTGGCCATTCATGGTGCGCACCCACAGCTGGCGCGCCGGCAGATATGGGCTGTGCACCTCGGCTCGCGCAAGCACCTGGTTCACATAGGT
>JANNKS010000571.1:0-4627 GCA_031396425.1 Rhizobacter sp.
ACGCTCCGTCAATCGCGGAAAAGTCTTCAGGACCCGTTCGTACGACCAATCATTGCGGCCATCGCGGCCGGGGCGCGCCGCCATCACCAGGTTCTCGCGCACCGTCAGGTTGGGGAACACGCCGCGGCCCTCGGGCACGTAGGCCACGCCCAGCCGCGCCACCTCATGCGGCTTGGCGCGCGAGACGTCCTGCCCGAACATGGCGATGTGCCCGTCGCGCTGGGTGACGTGCCCCAGGAGCGTGCGGATGAGCGTGCTCTTGCCCATGCCGTTGCGGCCGAGCAAACCCATGGTCTGGCCGCGGGCGATTTGCACGTCGATGCCGTGCAACACATGGCTTGAGCCGTACCACGAATGAACGCCCCGGGCGTCGACCAGAAGGTCTCCTGCTGCTGCTGCCATGTCAGTGCCCCTCGCCGAGATAGGCCGTACGCACTTCCGGGCTGTTGCGGATGAAGTCCGGGACGCCCGAAGCGATGACCGAGCCGTTGACCATCACCGTGATGCAGTCGGCAATGCGAAAGACTGCGTCCATGTCATGTTCGACCAGGAGAATCGCGTGGCCGGTCTTCAGTTCGGCGAGCAGCTTGAGCATGCGCTCGGTCTCTTCGGCACCCATGCCGGCCAGGGGTTCATCGAGAAGCAAGACCTCGGGCCGCGTCGCCAGGCACATGGCGATCTCGAGCTGTCGCTTCTGGCCGTGCGACAGCAGGCCGGCCGTGCGGTCCAACAGTTTGTCCAGACCGGCACGCGTGGCTGCCTCCCGCGCCGCCGCGGTGCTCAACGGGCAACGGTCGGCCCGCTGCCACCACACCCAGGGCTTTTGCGCACCGGCCTGCGCCGCAAGGCGACAGTTCTCGAAGACGCTGAAGCTCGGGTAGATCGTATTGCGCTGGTAACTGCGGCCCAGGCCGGCACGGGCACGCCGCGGTTGGGTCCACGCGGTGACGTCCTGGCCGAGCAGTTCGACGGCACCTTCCGAAGGCGGAAACTCGCCCGAAAGCATGTTGATCAATGTCGATTTGCCGGCACCGTTGGTGCCGATCACCCCGTGCACGGTACCGCGCTGGAGCTCGATCGACACTTTGTTCACCGCCACCAGGCCGCCCCAGCGCCGGGTGATGTCGCGGCCTCGCAGCAAAATGTCATTTGACTTCATCGAGCACCTCCTTGTTGACGGGCGCGCCGCCGACCGGCCTGCCGACCAGGCCACCGGTCAAGCGCTCGCGCAACTGGCCGGGCAGTCCCACCAAGCCGCGCGGCAGGAACGCCACTGAGGTGATGATCACCACCCCCAGGCCCAGATGCCAGTGTTTGGCAAAGGCACCGAAGACCGCCTCGGACTTGAAGAACTCCTGCAGCAGCGCGAAGGCGAACGCGCCGACCAGGGCGCCGCGCAGGTGCCCGAGCCCACCGAGGATGATCATCACCAGCACCGCACCCGAGAGGTGCCAGCTCATCAATTCGGGGTTGACGAAGCCGTCCTTGACGCCGAACAGGAAGCCGGCCAGTCCCGCGATGGCGCCCGAGATCGTGAAGGCCGCCAGTTTGTACGGGTAGGTGGAAAAGCCGGTCGCACGCATGCGCTGTTCGTTGACGCGCACGCCCGCCAGCGCGCGGCCGAATCGCGAGCGCAGCAGCACGGCGAGGAAGCCGAACACGACCGCCAAGCAGCCCAGCGTGAAGAGGTACATCGCGAGCGGTTTGTCGAGATCGAGCACGCTGCCCAGCGTGGGCTTGATCGTCAGGTAGATACCGTCGGTGCCGCCACCCAGCGGCGTGTCGTGCACGATGAAGTACGCCATCTGCGCAAAGGCGAGGGTGACCATGATGAAGTACACGCCCTTGGTGCGCAGCGACAGCGCACCGACAAACAGCGCATACAGTGCCGCAGCGAGCACCGCTGCCGGCAACAACCAGACCAGCGACGCCGCCTCGTTTTGCGGTGACAGCAGCACCGCCGCATAGGCCCCGATGCCGAAGAACGCGGCGTGGCCGAAGCACACGAGTCCGGTGCCGCCCACCAGCAGTTCGAGGCTGAGCGCGAAGATCGCGTAGATCATGATCTTGTTCACCAGATCGACGCCGAAGTTGCCGGCCACGAGCGGATAGGCCGCCAGTGCGACGAACGCGATCGCGACGAATCCGAGCTTGGAAGTGTTGTTGCTGGTCATCGCTTCATCCTGCCTTGAACAGTCCGTCGGGTTTCCAAAGCAGGATCGCCGCCATCAGCAGGTAAACCAGCACGCCGGAGGCCTGCGGCAACAGAACCTTGCCGAAGGTGTCGACCACGCCGATCAGCAGCGCCGCAACGAGGGCCCCCTTGATCGACCCGATGCCGCCGATCACCACGACGACGAAACAGATGATCAGCACCTGATTGCCCATGCCCGGATAGACCGAGGACACCGGCGCCGCCACCATGCCGGCCAGCGCGGCGATCGCCACGCCGGCGGCGAACACGACGCGATACAGGAACTTGATGTCGATGCCGAGCGACTGCACCATTTCGCGGTTCGTGCTGCCGGCGCGGATCATCATGCCCAGCCGCGTGCGCGTGAAGACGACGAACATACCTAGAGCGAGCAGAATGCACACGCCCGAGATGAAGAGCCGGTACACCGGGTAGGTCATCAAGTCGCCCAGCTGCAGCGCGCCGGCCAGGATCGCCGGCACCTTGACGCCGTAGACATCGTCACCGACGATCAAGCTGCGCAGTTCCTCGAAGACGAGGATCAGGCCATAGGTCATCAGCACCTGCTGCAAGTGCTCGCGCTCGTACAGGTAACTGTAGAAGGCCCACTCCAGCACGTAGCCGAGCAACACCGCGAGCACCAGGCCCACCGCCAGCACGGCGAAGAAGCCGCCGCCGAGGGTGGACTCGACGATCGGCGACAAGGCGAACGCCATGTAGGCGCCGATCATGTAGAAGCTGCCATGCGCCAGGTTGATGACGCCCATGATCCCGAAGATCAGCGTCAAGCCCGAGGCGACGAGGAACAGCAGCAGCCCGTACTGCACCGCGTTCAGGCACTGGATGAGAAATGTCGTCAGATCCATGGGCGGCCCTTCAATGGCCGCGCGCTGTGGCGCGAGCCCCCTGTCGGTTGTCGATTCATGGCTACATGCGGCAGCCGCGGCCCGGATCGGCCAGCGCCTTGCTGGCGATGCCGACCGACTTGTTCTCCTTGCCGCCCACCTGGCGCAGGTAAAAGTCCTGCACCGGGTTGTGCGACTTGGAGATCGTGAATGGACCGCGCGGGCTGTCGATGGTCGCCTTCTCCAGCGCGGCGGCGATCTCGGCCTTCTTCGCAGTGTCCCCTTTCACCGCGGCCAGGCCGATGCCCAGCATCTGCGCCGCGTCGTAGCCCTGCACCGCGTAGACGTCCGGCTGCAGCTTGTAGGCCGTTGCATAGGCCTTGCGGAACGCGTTGTCCTTCGGCGTGTTCAGGCTGTCGGCGTAGTGCAGCGTGGTCATCACGCCGTCGGCGTCGGCGCCCTGCGCTTCGAGCGTGCCATCGGTCAGGAATCCGGTGCCGTATAGCGGGATGCTCTTCTTCAGCCCGGCACCGGCGTAGTCCTTGACGAACTTCACCGCACCGCCTCCGGCGAAGAACGAGAACACCGCGTCGGGCTTGGCCGCGGCGATCTCGGTCAGCAAGGCCTGGAACTCGACGTTCGGGAACGGCAGGTTCAGCTCCTTGGTCACCTTGCCGCCGGCCTTTTCGAACGCCTCCTTGAAGCCGCGCGCCATCTCGTCGCCAGCAGCGTACTTCCAGGTGATCGTCACCGCGGTCTTGTGACCCTTGGCGGCCATGGCCTGGCCCATGGCATAACCCGGCTGCCAGTTGCTGAAGCTGCTGCGGAAGATGTTGACGGCGCACATCGCACCGGTGACTGCATCGGCACCGGCATTGGGAACGATCAGCAAGGTGCCGGAGTCCTTGGCGGACTTTGCCATGGCCATCGCCACGCCCGAGTGGACGCTGCCGACGAGCACGTCGACGTTGTCGCGCTTGATCAGCTTGTTGACGTTGTCAACGGCCTTCGACGGGTCTGACTCGTCGTCGACCTTGACGAACTCGACCTCCCGGCCACCCAGCTTTCCACCCTGCTCGGACACGTAGAGCTTGAAGCCATTCTCCACGGCCGTGCCGAGCACCGCGAAGGTGCCGGTGGCCGGCAACATCAGCCCGACCTTCAGCTTCTTCGGGGCTTGGGCCGTGGCCGATGGCAGTGCCAGCGCAAGTGCCGCAGTGGCGGCGGCAAGTAGGAACGATTGCCGGAACTTCAGCCTGTTTGTCATGGGTGTCTCCGCAGGGATTGGATTGATTGGGCGATCTCGGGTGCGCACAAGTCTCTACTTGAGCTTCATCATCTTCTTGACCTCGTCCAGGTGCTCGGTGCCACGCTTCGTGATGCTGGCCATCGCATCCGCTTGCGACTTGCGGGCGATCTCGGCCAAGTCCTTCATGTCGCCCAGAACCTTCTCGTAGGCCTTGCGCGCGAGTTCACCCTGCTTGCCCGGATCGCCGACACCGACGCCTCCGGCAGCGCCCTTCACCGCCGCCTGGATGTCTTGCATCGCCTGCTTCAACATTTCGGCCTGCCTGTTCGCCAGCGCCTG
>JANNKS010000579.1:0-2656 GCA_031396425.1 Rhizobacter sp.
GCCACGCAGACCCTGATCGACCATGTCGAAGAACTCACCGAACTCGACCAGGCGATCGGCGACGGCGACCACGGCCTGAACATGAAACGCGGCGCGCTGGCGATCCAGGCGAAGTTGCCGGAATGGCAGGGGCAGTCGCTCAACCCGGTGCTCAAGGCGATGGGCTTGACATGCATGTCGACGATCGGCGGCTCGTCGGGGCCGGTGTTCGGCACGCTGCTCGTCACGCTATCCAAAGAACTTCCGGCCGAGCCCGGCCCTGCCGACCTATCGCGCGCGTTGCAGATGGGCATCGCCGCGCTGACGAAACTCGGCAAAGCCGTCGTCGGCCAGAAGACGCTGCTCGACGTGCTCGACCCGCTGCAGGCCATGCTGGGCGAAGTTGCCGCGGCAGGTGAGCGCGGGCGCGACGCCCTTGCGCGGGTGCGCCAATGTGCGCTTGACGCCGCAACGGCCACCGCGAACATGGACGCCACGCGCGGCCGCGCCTCGTTCCTCGGCGACCGGGCGCTCGGCCATGTCGACCCGGGTTCGCGTTCGGTTGCCTTGATCGTCTGCGCGATCTGTGACAACCTTGCCTCTGCCTGACAGCGTTTCCACCCGCGCCACCCCCAATACCCACGAGCCGCCATGAAAAAACTCATCAACCACGTTGACACCGTGCTCGCCGAGTCGCTCGACGGCTTTGCTGCGGCACATGCCGAAATTGTCACCCTGGGCGCACAGCGCGAATTCGTGCGGCGCCGCCACACGAAACCCGGCAAGGTGGCATTGATCTCCGGTGGTGGCTCGGGCCACGAACCGTTGCACGCAGGTTTTGTCGGCCACGGCATGCTCGACGCCGCTTGTCCCGGCCAGGTGTTCACCTCGCCCACGCCGAACCAGATGCTTGCCGCCGCCGAATCGGTGGACACCGGAGCCGGCGTGCTGTTCATCGTGAAGAACTATTCCGGCGACATGATGAACTTCCAGATGGCCGCCGAAATGCTCGAGCGCGACAACGCGACCGTCATCGTCAACGACGACGTGGCGGTCGAGAACTCGACGTACACGACCGGACGGCGCGGCGTGGCGGGCACGCTGATCGTCGAGAAAATCGTCGGCGCCGCCGCGGAACGCGGCGATAACCTCAGTGCGCTCAAGGCGCTGGGCGACGCCGTCAACAAGGCCACCGCGTCGATGGGCGTGGCGCTCACGTCATGCACGGTGCCGGCGGCCGGCAAGCCGACGTTCCAGATCGGCGCCGACGAAATGGAAATGGGTGTGGGCATCCACGGTGAGCCCGGGCGCAGGCGCGTCAAACTCGCGAGTGCCGACGAGATCGCTGCCGAACTCACCGGCGCGATCCTGAAAGACCTGTCGCTGAAGCGCGGCCAGGAGGCGATCCTGCTCGTGAACGGCTTCGGCGGTACGCCGACGCTCGAGCTCTATCTGATGGTCCACGCAGCGCTCAAGGTGCTGCAGGGGGCAGGCGTGAAAGTGGTCCGGCATCTCACCGGGTCCTACGTCACGTCGCTCGAGATGGCGGGTTGTTCCGTCACCGTGACGGCGGTGGACGCTCTCGCGCTGGCGCTGTGGGACGCGCCGGTTCATAGCGCGGCGCTGCGCTGGGGGATGTAGGCTCGCAATTGAACGGCCGCTTTCAAAAGTCGCGAACTTGACCTCACGACTCAGCGCATCCATAGATCACCTTCATCTCGCTACGTCAAAGCAGACGATTGCAGCGAGGGAAAGTCGCCGCATCAATCTAGATTACGGCCCATCCGATCCCCGCAGGCATCGCTGCTCGCTCGCATATTTCCGCCTTGGTGTCCACGGCGCGCAGAACCTGCCTCAGCTTGATACGGTGGTTCGCGCGATCCGTTACCGCCGGGCGCAGCTTGGATGGCTTGCGGGTCTGCTCGAGGTGTACGGCGACCGGAACGTGTCAATGACATTGCGGCACCTGGCGTCATGAATTTACTGTGCATGGCAGGGGTTGTTGGAGGGTGTTGGTCTTCTCCATTGGTGGCGGGTTGATCCATACCGCGGTGGGCATTGGATGCGTTGAAGGGCGCTTGCTTTTGAACCGCGCTGGATGGGCCAGGAACGCGGCGTCGAGTGCAGCCTGGCGGGTGGCGAGCAGTGCTTGGGCATGACCGTAATGCACGCTGTGCGGCGTCAGGTAGCCGATGCCCGAGTGGCGGTGCATGGTGTTGTACCAAGCGAAGAAGGCTTGGCAATGGGCGCGTGCATCCTCGATGCAGCCGAAGCGGTCGGGGAAGTCAGGCCGGTACTTCAAGGTTTTGAACTGCGCCTCCGAGAACGGGTTGTCGTCCGAGACGTAGGGCCGGCTGTGGCTCCTGGCGATGTTCAGATCGACCAGCAGCGCGGCCACCGGCTTGGAGCGCATGCTGGTGCCGCGGTCGGCATGCAGCGTGAGCATCCCGCGCTCGACGTCGTGGCGGGCCACGGTTTCGGCGATGAGTTGCTCGGCCAGGTAGGAGCACTCGCGCTCGGCGATGAGCCAGCCCACGACGTGGCGGCTGAAGATGTCCAGGATCACGTAGAGGTGCAAGCACGTCCACTTGGCCGGCCCTTTGAGCTTGGTGATGTCCCAGGACCAAACCTGGTTGGGCGCGATCGCCAGCAGCTCGGGCTTGGTGTAGGCCGGGTG
>JANNKS010000588.1:0-4897 GCA_031396425.1 Rhizobacter sp.
GTGAGCGCAGCGAACGTAGCGAGTTCTGCGGCGCGACCTCAGGACGAGCATCGCAGTGGAGTCGGAGCGAAGCGCAGACCGCCACAGCATGAGCCCCCGCCGGGCACCGCCTGCCGCGCCGCGCTGACCGCTCAAGCGATCGAATGATTGCGAACAGCGGGAATAGTCGAAAGGAATAGAGCCACCACGCGTGTCTTGCGCGACCGAACTCCAATTCGCATCAAGCCTGGATCACGCCGCCCAACAGGTTGCGCTCGGACTGGCCTTCGCGCGAGTAGCAGGCTGGGCCCTGACGCGGCATCAACACGTCGATGGCGCGGTCCAGCGCTGCGGTGGCGCGGGCCAATGATTCGCGCTGCGCTGCGACCAGGCCGCTGGCCCGGGCGAGGCGACGGCGCAGGGGGTCGGGCACCTGGCCCTGTTTGGCTGCCAGGCTGAATCGGTCCACGGCGTGTGTCAAGGCCTGCTGCAGGCCTAACGAATGGCGACCGATCGCGTCCAGGTCGCGCGCGCCCAGCGCCGTGCCGAGGCTGGCGAGTTGACTCTCGACCTGGTTCAGGCAGTCTTCAAGAGAATTGCCTGGGGAGATGCTGGTGCGTCCCGGGGACGCAGGGGTGTCGGTCATGGGCGACAGGCCGGCAATCAGTGCGATGCCTTGCCCAGCAGTTCATTGGCGTTGGCGATCAACTTGTCGGCCACCGCCGCCGGGTTGACGGTGAACTTGCCGTCCGCAATCGCCTGGGCGATGCGTTCGACCTTCGCCTTGTCGAATTCCGCGCTGAGCGGCTCCTTGCCCGCCAGCAGGTTCGTCACGGCGTCGGACAGAAGCACCTTGGCACTGGCGTCAGCGGGCACTGCGCCCGGCGAGCTGGTTTCAGCCGTCGTTTTGCGCTCGGCTGTGCACGGGGCGTGGACAGGCTTGTCAACGGGAGGTCCGATCTTCATGCGATTCTCCAAACGGCCAGGGCAGTGGTTTGCCCATTCAACTTGGTATGGATATCGGTCTGGCCATCTGTAACTTTAAGCCTATTTGCGGTGCCATCTGTGAAAGGCAGTGTCAAAGCGTGAGTTCGATCGCTCCCTGCGCCGAAGGCAGGCCGGTCACGACCCGGCCGGAATCAGTTCTCACCCGCGCGGGCTGGCCCTCGATGCCTGGCGTGAGCGCCTGGCCGGTGCCGACGGCCTGGAAACCGGCGCCGCGTGCGACCACCCGCACCGCGTCTCCGGCTGCGAACCACTGCTGCGCTTTGAGGTGGCCGAGGCGCAGCGCCTGCCCCGAATTCAATGGCTTCAGCAGGGCCCGCCCCACCGCCCGGCCCGGGTCGGTGACCACCACGGAGGTTTCTTCGGCCAGGTCGACCTCGGCTTGAACCAGATCGGTGCGAACGATCACACGCCCCACCGGCAACGGTGCCGCAGCGACCCAGGCGGCGCCATACATCTTGACAGTGACAGGCACGAAGACGTTCCAGGCGGAGGCGCCCTGGGTGCACCGCAGGCCGATGCGGCTGCGCCCCCACAACCGGGCGACCTGGGGCAGGTAAGGCTCGGCGCGTTGGCATGGCGCCAGGCGCAGGCGCGCATCGAGTGTGCCGAGTTCAACATCGATGCGCTGGCCGGGCCAGGCGTGACGTGCTGCCGCGAGCGTGAATTGTTGGACATCGCGCAACCAGAGCGCTTCAGCGGCCGGCTGCGCCAGCGCAGGCGCCGCGCACAGCGCCACACCTGCCGACACCCACACCCACGCCCACGCCCATGCCCGCGCGCTGGACAGATGGCGCCGCGCTGAAAGCACAGGCGCGCCCCAGCGTCGCAGAACGGAAATCAGACTCGGCATGGGCTGGACTCTAGACCGCGCGTGGCCGGGCGGGGCAGGGAAAAGGGTGGCGAACCCGCCTCTATTCGGGTCAATGAATTTGCGCATCCGTCAACAGAATGCCTTCAATTCGCCGCAGTGGGTTGCGTGGCGCGTGATGGGGCATGGCCCCGCGGAGGCGACTGAACATGCTCAATCGGATCAACGACGGTATCGACTTTCAAGGCCAGGCGCTGGCATTGCGATCGCAACGCCAGCGATTGATCGCGAGCAACATCGCGAACGCCGACACGCCGGGCTATGTGGCACGCGACTTTGATTTCGCCAAGGCTTTGCGCGAGGCCGCCGGCACGCTGCCCGCCGGGCAGGGCGTGGCAATCACCCAGGCCGGCCACCGGGCGGCGCTGGGCGCAAACCCCGGGCAACCCGAATTGCTCTATGCGACGCCGAGCCAGACCAACCTGGATCGCAACAGTGTCGACATGGACCGCGAGCGCGCCGCCTTCGTCGACAACGCGGTGAAGTACGAGGCGACGCTGCGCTTCATCAACGGGCATGTGCGCACCATGCTCGAAGCCATCAAGGGCCAGTAGCGGCCTGCAGGAGCCTGTTCATGTCGATGCTCAATATCTTCAACGTCGCCGGCAGCGCCATCAGCGCGCAAAGTCAGCGCCTCAACGTGGTGGCGTCGAACCTGGCGAATGCCGACACCGTCGCCGGCCCCGACGGCCAGGCCTACAAGGCGCGCCAGGTCACGTTCCAGACCCAGTTGCTGGGCGCAACGCCCTCAGACGCTGCGAGCGCCGGAGTGACCGTCAGCACGATCAGCGAAAGCGACTCGCCGGGGCGGCGTGTGCACGACCCCAAACACCCGGGCGCAGACGCGGAAGGCTACGTGACGTACAGCAACGTCAACGCGGTGGAGGAGATGGTGAACATGATCTCCGCCTCGCGTTCATACCAGAACAACATCGACGTCATGAACACGGCCAAGACGCTGTTGCTCAAGACCCTGCAGCTTGGCCAGTGAACTGAAGGGAAACGCAACCCATGGCAACGTCCGCGATCCACCCGCTCAGCATCGACAGCAAGCCGCTCGACCCGGCCACCAAGGCGGCGAAGGAAGTCGAGGCCACGGCGGACCGGTTTCTCAAACTGCTCGTCACGCAGATGCAGAACCAGGACCCGCTCAACCCGATGGACAACGCCCAGGTCACGAGCCAGATGGCGCAGATCAACACGGTCAGCGGCATCGAGAAGCTGAACCGTTCGGTCGAAGCGCTGTCGGGCCAGTTCGTGCAGATGCAGGCGCTGCAGGGGGCCGCCCTGGTGGGACGCGATGTCACCGTTGTGGGCAACCAGATGGCGATCCGCGATGGCGTCGGCGAGGGCGGCTTCGAGCTCACTTCGCCGGCCGACCGCGTCAAGGTCGAGGTGCTCAATGGCGCGGGCCTGGCGATCGACACGCTCGAACTCGGCGCCCAGAGTGCCGGGCGCCACAGTTTCAACTGGCCGGCCAAGGACACGCAGGACGGCGCCGGCACACGCTTTCGAATCACCGCATTGAACGGCGCGACGCAGTTGTCGAGCACGGCGCTGATGCGCGACATGGTCACGTCGGTGAGCACCAGCGCGAGCGGCAATGCACTCACGCTCGAACTGGCGCGCACCGGCTCGATTGCCTACGCCGACATCAAGGCCTTCAACTGAAGCCGTCACTGACCATTCACCCCCGGGCGCAACGCGTCTACTCACCCAAGGAAACCCCATGAGCTTCCAGCAAGGTCTCACCGGATTGAACGCTTCGAGCAAGAACCTCGAAGTGATCGGCAACAACATCGCCAACGCGAACACCTTCGGAGCGAAGTCATCGCGCGCCGAATTCGCCGACATGTACGCCAACGCCCTGAACGGCTGGGGTGGCAACGACGGGGGCATCGGCGTCAATCTGGCCACGATATCGCAGCAGTTCACCCAGGGCAGCCTGACATCGACCGAAAACCCGATGGACCTGGCCATCAACGGCGGCGGCTTCTTCCAGGTCGCCAACGGCTCGGGTGAGGTCATGTTCTCGCGCAATGGCCAGTTCAAGGTCGATCGCGACGGTTTCATCGTCAACAACGGGCAGCTCAAGCTGCTGGGCTATCCGGCCGACAGCGCCGGCCAGGTGCTGCCGGGCCTGGCCACGCCGCTGCAGATGCCCACCGGCGGCCTCACGCCGACGCCGACCACCGAGATGAAGCTCGAGTTCAACCTCGACTCGCGCTTGGCGGTTCCGGCGGCGGCGGCGACACCCAACATCAACACCAGCGACCCGGCCACCTACAACAGTGCGACCACCATGACGGTGTACGACGCGAAGGGCCAGGAAGTGGCTCTGACCTACTATTTCCAGAAGGCCTCCACGGACAACTGGAACGTCTACGTCACCGCGAACGGCACGCCGCTGGTCGACGACGGCACGGGCAACCCGGCCCTGACCACGTCGATCGCGTTTCCCGCCAACGGCGGCACGCCCACCGCTCCGGTGGGGCCGGTGACGATCAACATCCCGATCAGCACGAATGCTGCCGGCGCCCAGATCGACGCCATTCCCAATGTGGCGCTGGACCTCAGCGGTGCCACCCAGTACGGGGCTGGCTTTGCCGTCACGTCGCTGGCGCAGGACGGCTATGCGGCCGGGCAGCTCGTCGGCGTGGACATCGAAGCGAACGGCCTGGTGATGGCGCAGTACTCGAACGGCCAGACCAAACCCGCCGGGCAGGTCGAGCTGGCGACGTTCCGCAATCCGCAGGGCCTGCAGTCGAACGGCGGCAACACCTGGTCGCGCACGTTTGCCTCCGGCGACCCGGTCGCCGGCGTTCCCGGCAGCGGCACGCTGGGCGTGTTGCAGTCGAGTGCGCTCGAAGAGTCGAACGTCGACCTGACCGCCGAACTGGTGAACATGATCACCGCCCAGCGCGTCTACCAGGCGAATGCACAGACGATCAAGACGCAGGACCAGCTGTTGCAGACCCTCGTGAATCTGCGTTGATTCCCATGAGTCGACAGTCACGGCCCTCAATGTCATCCCGTCGCACG
>JANNKS010000600.1:0-20130 GCA_031396425.1 Rhizobacter sp.
GCCGCCTGCGCCGCAAGCTCGAAGTCGACAGTCAGGACCCGCAAATCCTCAAGTCGGTGCGCGGTGCGGGGTACGTACTGGTTCCCGGCGTGCAGGCGGACAGCGCGGCATGAACGCGTGGCCTGACTTTGCGGCCTGACCTTGCGACCTGACCAAGCGGCTTGGCCACGCGCTTCCCACTGCACAACACCGTGAACGCCCGCCCTGAGCCGAACGCGATGCAGCCGGACGACGCCGCCCCGGCGGCGTTTGACGCCTCGATGTTCGCGAGCCTGTTCGACGCCTACCCGGAAGGTGTGTTGCTCATCGACGGCTCAGGCCGCATCGTGCTGGCCAATCCGGCCGTCGCTCAACTGCTCGGCTACACGCGTGAGCAATTGACCAGCCTGAAAGTGGATGCGCTGGTGCCCGCCACGGTGGCAACGCGCCACGAAGGCCTGCGCCAGGGCTATTGGCAATCCCCGCGACCGCGCCCGATGGGTAACGATCTGGAACTCACCGCGCGTCGCGCCGACGGCACCGAGGTGATGGTGGAGATCGCGCTCAGCCCGTTGCGGGTGGGCAATGCCCATTTCGTGGTGGCGTCGCTGCGCGGCATCGGCGAATACCCGCGCGTCCAGCGCGCGATACGGCGCGCGCGCTACAACGAATACATTGCACAGGTGGGCCGGGTGGCGGTCGATGCGCGCGATCCGCAGGAGCTGATTTCCTGCGTTGCTGCGCTGGCCGCGCAGGCGCTCGAGGTCGAGGCGATGACGGTGTGGCTGCTCGAGCCGAACCGACTCGAGTTCCGCGCGGCGAGCATCTTCGCCAGCGGCAGTGAACCGCCCGCGAACGGCATCGTGCCGAACCGTGCCGACACGATGTTGGGGTACGTGGCAGCCCAGCGCGAAGCGCTCATCGTGTCCAGCTTCGCGCGCGAGAACCGCTTCAACGTGGCGCCGGCGCTGCGCGAGGGCAAGGCGCAGAACGCGCTCGCCGTGCCGATGATCGACGACGGGCGCGTGATCGGCGTGCTCGTGGCCCATGCGGTTCGGCAGGGTCGGTTTGCCGACGACGAGAAAAGTTTCGTCGAGTCGCTCGCCAACCTCGTCGTCACCAGCCTGCAACGCGCCCAGACCGAGGCGCAATTGGCGCACGCCCAGCGCATGGAGTCGGTCGGGCAACTGACCGGCGGCATCGCGCACGACTTCAACAACCTGCTGACGATCATCCAGGGCAACCTGCAGATGCTCGCCGATCACCCGGAGGTGTCCGGCCACCCGCTGCTTGGCCAGATGGTGAAGGCGGCGGCGCGCGCCGGCAATCGCGGCGCCGAGTTGACGAGCAAGCTGCTCGCCTTCTCGCGTCGCCAGACGCTTGCCGCCGGGCCGGTGGACGTCGGCGCGTTGCTCAACGCTCTGGCCGACATGCTGCGGCGCACGCTTGGTGAACGCATTCACGTTGTCGTGCACGCCCACCCGGCGTGCCCGCCCTGCCTGGCCGACCCGGGCCAGCTTGAATCGGCGCTGCTCAACATCGCGGTCAATTCGCGCGACGCCATGCCCGAGGGCGGAACCCTCACCTTCAGCTGTGCGCCGTGCCTGACCGTGCCGGCCGAAATGCGCGCCGGCCTGGGCACCAGCGTGAACGTCGGCGAGTGCGTGGCGATCACGATCCGCGACACCGGCGTGGGCATGAACGCGGCTGTGCTGGACCGGGCGTTCGAGCCGTTCTTCACGACCAAGGACGCGGGCAAGGGCACCGGCCTGGGTTTGAGCACCGTCTACGGTTTCGTCAAGCAGTCGGGCGGCCACATCAAGGCCGAGAGCAGCGTCGGCGCAGGCACCAGCATCGTGCTGTTCCTGCCGGGCCTGCGCGGGCACGCCACGCCCGCGGCGCGCGAAGCCGTGCAGACCGAGGCCCCGCCACACGGCACCCGGGTATTGATGGTGGAAGACGATGCCGACGTGCGCGAGGTGGCGCTCGCCTTCCTCGACACGCTGGGCTGCGAGGTGGTCGCCTGCACCGACGCTGAGCTGGCACTCGCCGAACTGCAGCGTGGCGCTGCTTTCGACCTGCTGTTCAGCGATATCACGCTGGGCGCGGGCATGAACGGCATCGAACTCGCCGAGCGCGCCCACGCCCTGGCACCCGGCCTCGCGGTGCTGCTGACCTCAGGCTACTCGAGGTACCTCGCCGCCGAAAGCCCAGACCACCCGCGCCAATGGCCGGTGCTGCAAAAACCCTACAGCCGCGACCAGCTCAGTCTGGCGGCGGCGGGCGCCCTCAGGGCGGGGGCGCGGGGCTAACGCTTATTGCAGGACGCGCGGCGTCGGAACCACCGCCTCGTGGATGAAGCCGCCGAGCGCCTCGATGCTCGGAATGCTGATGTCGCGGCGGCCCTTTTCGTTGAAGCAGATCACGCCGCTGCGCGCCATGCGGCACAGCGCCCGGCTCACCGTCTCCAGCGTCATGCCCAGCGTGTTGCCGATCTCGGCACGCGTCATGCGCAGGGTGATCTGATCGGTGCGCAGGTCGCGGTCGCGCAGGCTTTCGGCCCAGAACTTCAGGAAGTCGGCGACCCGTGCCTCGGCCGGCAGCGTGCCCAGCGACAGCAGCGAATCGCGGTCGCGCATGATCTGCCCGCTCATCGCCGCGTGCATCACGGCCATCAGCGCGGGTGTGGTCGCACAGGCCAGCAGCAGCACGTCGTAGCGGAAGGTCCAGATTTCGCCGGTGTCCATCGCGATCGCGTCACAACCGTAGCGGCCGCTGGCGATGCCGTCGAAACCCAGCCAGTCACCCTTGAAGTGCAGGCCGACGACCTGCTCGCGGCCATCGGCGGAGAAGTTGACGCTGCGTACCATGCCCGAGTTGATGATGTGCAAGGCGCTGAACGCTTCGCCACCGGCGTGCACCAGATCACCGGCATGCACCATGCGGCGCGTGAACGGCACATGCTGTTCGAGCAGCGCCAGCGCCTCGCGCCAGGGCTGAACGAAACGCGGCGCGGCGGGCGTCGTTTGGGCAGAGTCGGTCCGGTTGCCCGGCAGCCGCTGGCGCGCCAGCGTCGGCGGCAAGGCGGAACGCAGGGACTCGACTTCGTTGCGGCTGGCGGGGGCGTTCATTCTGATCTCCTGGTCTGGTTGGTTGATGTAGGTCAGCTTAGGGTCCTCGTGCAAACGCTTGATCAATCGCAAGCCGCGTCTCGGTAACAGTGGGTGAACGCTTGGTAACGGCCTTGGCCCGGCGGCGAAACGAGCGCGAAGCCCCGGTCGCGGCGCATGGTGGCTGCGTTCAAGGGGCATGGCGTCCGGCGCCTTGATCTGGCGCAAGCCAGCGGCTTCCGCGGCTTTACAGAATCAACCCTGCTCCCAGCGAGGCCCTGTGCGCAGCCAGGTGGGTCGCTGGCGACACAACATCAGGAGGCCGACGTGACAGCAAGGGAAGCGGGTGCGCACCATCATGCGGGTGCTCACAACGAGTTGCCCGCGCCCGGCCGCGTGGGGGCGGCTGCAGACTGCGGCGTTTACTCCGAAGTGGGCAAACTGCGCACCGTGCTCGTGTGCCGCCCGGGCTTGGCGCACTTGCGCCTGACGCCGCGCAGTTGCCGCGAGCTGCAATTTGACGGGCCGGTCTGGGTCGAACGGGCGCAGTTCGACTTCGACCACTTCGCGCACGAGATGCGGCAACGCGGCGTCGAAGTGCTCGAACTGCACGAACTGCTGGCGCAGACCCTCGCCCAGCCCGAAGCGCGCGAATGGCTGCTCGACCGCCTGTTCGTGGCCGACACGCTCGGCTTCGACGCGCCGGACGAATTGCGCCAGGCCTGCATTGCCCTGGGTGCGCAGCGGCTTGCCGAGCTGTTGATCGGCGGCATGACGCTGGCCGACCTGGGCCTGCCCGCCGGCGGCGCGCTCGGCTCGGCGTTGGCGCTGCACGCGTTCGTGTTGCCGCCGTTGCCGCATTCGCTGTTCATGCGCGAATGCAACTGCTGGATCCAGCGCGGTGTGACGATCAACCTGGCGGGTTGGCGTGGCCAGCGCAGCGAAGCCTTGCTGATGGCCGCGGTGTACCGCTTTCACCCGCGCTTCCGGCACTCGGAGCTGCGCGTCTGGTGGGGCGATGCGGGTGCACCCCCGGCGCTGGCGCGTGCCGAAGGCGGCGACATCGTGCCGCTCGGCCAGGGCGTGGTGCTGATCGGCGTGGGCGAGCGCACCCACACGCAAGCTGCCGTGCAGATTGCCCGTGCCCTGTTCGACGGCGGCGCGGCGAAAACGGTGATCGCGGCGCAGCTGCCGCGCGAAGGCTGGGGCGTCGCGCTGAACCGTGTGTTCACGCAGTGTTCGCCCGATGTCGTGACGTATCGGCCCGACGTGGTCGACCGCATGACCTGCCAGGAACTGCGACCCGCGCCGCACGCATCCGGCATCCAGGTGCGCGCGCGTGCCGGCGAGCACCTGCTCGATGTGCTCAGCACGGTCCTGCACACACCGACCTTCAACGCCATCGCCACCGGTGGCGATTCCCACGACGGGCCCCCCGACCCATGGGACGACGGCACCGGCATGCTCGCACTCGAACCCGGCGTGGTGATCGGGTTCGACCGCAACACCCGCACCAACAAGCGGCTGCGCCAGGCCGGCATCGAGGTGATCGAAGTGCCGGGCGGCGAACTCGGTCGCTGCGGCGCTGGCACGCACAGCCTGTGCTGCCCGATCCTGCGCGACGCGGTCAGCTATCCGCTGATGTGAATCGGCCGCGGGCGCGCGGGGGGCCGGTGCGCGCTGCGGCGCAAGAGGTCGATGGGCGCTGCCGCGCCCGGGGTCGGCCGCGCTGTAGCTACTGCAGCGAGGCCGCGTCGCTGCAGGAATGCGGGCCCTGACCCAGCATGTCGGGTGTGATGAGCGTGACACCGCGCTCCGTGACGTGGAAACGCGCCGCGTCGTGCGCCGCGTTCATGCCGGCGGCAAACCCGTCGGGCAACTGGCAGCCCTGGTCGACCACGCAGCGGCGCAGCGTCACACCGCGGCCGATGCGAACGTTGGGCAGGATCACCGATTCTTCGATCAGGCTGTCTTCCTCGACCCGGACCTTGAATGACAGCAGCGAGCGCCGCACCGTGGCGCCGCTGACGATGCAGCCGCTGCAGATCACCGAGTCGATCGCCATGCCGCGCCGGCCGTTGTCGTCGAACACGAACTTCGCCGGCGCGAGCTGCTGCTGCAGGCTCAGCACCGGCCAGTCGTCGTCGTAGAGGTTGAGTTGCGGCTGGACTTCGATCAGGTCCATGTGCGCTTCCCAGTACGCGTCCACCGTGCCGACGTCGCGCCAGTAGGGCTTCTCGCCGACCATGTTGACGCAGGACCGCGCGTAGCGGTGCGCCTGCACACGCGCCTTTTCAAGCAGACGCGGAATCAAATCCTTGCCGAAGTCGTGGCTCGACTGCGGGTCGACCGCATCGCGGCCAAGCACCTCGTAGAGGAAGCGCGCATTGAAGATGTACACACCCATGCTCGCCAGGGCCCGCTGCGGCTGGCCGGGAATGGGTTTGGGGTGGGCGGGTTTTTCCTCGAACGCGATGACGCGGTCCATCGCATCGACTTCCATCACGCCGAACGCGCCGGCTTCCTCGACCGGCACTTCGATGCACGCGATCGTGATGTCGGCCGAACTCTCGATGTGTTCGGCCAGCATCACGCCGTAATCCATCTTGTAGACGTGGTCTCCGGCCAGCACGAGCACGTATTCGGGGTCGGCCTCGCGCAGGATGTCCAGGTTCTGGTAGACGGCGTCGGCGGTGCCGCGGTACCAGTCGTCGCCGACGCGCTGCTGCGCCGGCACGACGTCGATGAATTCATTCAGTGCCGACTCGAGGAACCCCCAGCCGCGCTCGATGTGGCCGATCAGGCTTTGCGCCTTGTACTGCGTCAGCACGCTCACGCGTCGGATGCCCGAATTGATGCAGTTGCTGAGCGGAAAGTCGATGATGCGCAACGTGCCGGCGAATGGCACCGCCGGTTTGGCGCGCCAGTTGGTGAGCTGCATCAGCCGGCTGCCGCGACCGCCGGCCAGCACCATCGCGTAGGTCTTGCGCGACAGCGCGCCCAGGAAGCTCGTGTGGCCACCGGCGGCGGCGCGGTAGGTCGCCACGCCGGCGTGTGTGCGCATCGGAGTCATGTTCCCCATCCTGTTTCCCTTGCTGGCGCTTCGCGAGCGCATCTTGGTCAAGTTCGGTTTGAGTGCCTGTGCGTCAACGGCGATGTCAATGGCGGGTGTCAGATTCGCACCACGAGAGGGACGCAGTCTGCGCGGCCGAATTGAAACTTCAGCATTTCTGAGCGTAAGAGTTGTCGCAATGACGGCACTTTTTCACATCACCCTGGAGCGGCTGACGAAGGGTCGGCGAAGCGCCGAATGCCTGCTTCGAGCGCCTGAACCGGGCGCCCCTGCGCTTCAGCCGCCGTGGCCCGAACCCGCTGATTTCGGCCCCACCACAGCCGCTGGCTCATGGCTCAGGGTCGCGGCCGCCGGGGAGGTCAACGACTCCAGAAAGGACAGCAGCGCGCGCCGATCCGTCGCGTCCAGCGCCAGCGGTCGGATGCGGGGATCTTGATGGGGGTCGCCGGGTGTCCCGCCTTGCGCGTAGTAATCGACCACGTCGGCGAGCGTATCGAACGAGCCATCGTGCATGTAGGGCGCGGTGAGCGCCACGTTGCGCAGGCTCGGCGTGCGGAACGCGCGTTGGTCAACGGTGCGGCTTGTCACCTCGAAACGGCCGAGGTCGTCGGCGTCCGGCACGCCGATGCGGCGCAGCGTCTGCGGTGTGACCTGCGTCGCCAGGCCGGGCACCAGCGTGACCGCGACGGATTGTTCCCGCAACGCAATGCTGCGCGCCTGCACGCCGACGTTGTGAAACGCAGCGTCGGTGAACACCGCGTCGTCCTTGCCCAGCACATGGCAGCGCACGCAGCCGTGGTGCTGGAACAACGCAAAACCGCGCTGCTCGAGCGCACCCAATGCGTCGGCCTGGCGGCCGAAGTACCAGCGGTCAAAGGGCGAATTGCCGGCGATCAGCGTGCGTTGGTAGGCCGCCAGCGCCGCGCCCACCCGCGTGGGCGTGGCGCGTGGCGTGCCGAAGGCGGCGCGCAGCTGCGGGCGGTAGTCGTGCAAGGCGGCGATGCGCGCCATCACGGCGGCGAGGTTCGGGTTCGCCATCTCTTCAGGGTGCACGAGCGGCTTGAGCGCCTGTTCCTCCAGGCTGGCGGTACGTCCGTCGAGGAACAGCTGCCGCACGAACGCCACGTTGAGCAGGGTCGGCGCATTGCGGCGCAGGCTCACGCCTTCCATGCCCACCGAGGTGCGCAACTCGTTGACGGTGAATGCTTGGGCGGGCACGTGGCACATCGCGCACGACAGCGTGCCATTGATCGACAGGCGGCGGTCGAAGAACAGCTTGCGGCCGAGCGCCACTTGTGCGGCGGGCGGTGGGCGCAGGGCCGGCAGGCCGAGCGACGCGTCGATGGCGGCGGGGCTGGCAGTGGCAGTGGTGCCGGCGTCGGCAGCCACATCGCCGGCCATGGCGAACAGCGCCACCCACCAGACGCGTCGCAGCACGAACAATCGCCGCAGGCGCTTCACGGCCGGCTCGCTGCAAGCTCCATCTGCAGCGTGCGCAGATCGTTGATGATCGCTTGCGGGTCGAGCGTTGCGACGCTGTAGATTTCGCGCACCTGCAGCGCCTCGTCGACGAGGAAGAGTTTCAGCAGGTGGTTGAGTGTGCGTGTCGGGCGGCCTTTCGCATCGGTCTCGACCGAGACGTCCTGGCCGAAGCCGCGCAACAGAGGCAGCAGCGCCGACACCGACGCGCTGGTGAGGAAGCGCCAGCGCGCGCGCGCATCGAGTGCGCGTTCGCCGCCGTAGCGGCGCATCTGCTCGGGTGTGTCGTGGCTGGGGTCGAAGCTCAGGCTGATGAGTTGCGCGTGGGCGGCCAGGTTGCGGTCGGATTGCAGAGCGGCCTGTACCGTCTCCATCGCCGCCCAGGCACGTGGGCAGCCTTCCGGGTCGCGGCAGTAGGTGTACATGAACGAAACCACCGAGAGCCGGCCATGCAGAACGCGGTGCAGGCGTTCGCTGCGCCCGTCGCTGGCCAGCACCTGGCCGTCGGGTGCCGGCATGATGCGCGACAGCCGGTAGCTGCCCGGCGCCGGCAGCCGCGTTGCATCGACGCGGCTGCGCGGTGCGCCACCGGACGGCGCATCGGTCGCCGCCCGCATCGAACCCGGCGCAGCGCCCAGCGCTGTCCCCAACCACAAGGCGGCCGGCGCGCGCAACCGCCACAGGCGTGCGGCGCGCGCAGACGTCACCGTTGCGCCACCACCGCCGCCGGCACGGTCGACGCGATGTCCTTGCCGGCAGGCCGAGCCGTGAACTTCATGTGGTGGGCGCGGCCGAGCTTGAGCTTGTTGAAGTCGACTTCGAACTTCTGCACCAGGTCCTTGCCGTCCCAGTCGAAGGCGCGCAGCACCTGTTCGTTGTCGTCGCCCTTCTTGTCCCAGTTGGCGAGCAGCGACGAGGTGATGTAGACGCGTTTGCCGTCCCAGCTCTGCGACACCATGTTGACCTGCTTGCCGGTTTTCTTCGTGTACGTCTCCTTGGGTGCTTCCGGGTTGCTCAGGTCCCAGTAGCGCGTCATGCCGTCCATGAAGGTGTTGACCCACAGGCCTTTGCCGTCGGCGGTGATGCTGATGTCCACCGGCAGCGGAATCTTTGACGGGTCGCCGATCGTCGCGACGTCTTTCGCCTGCCACTGGCCCTGCGCGTCCTGCTTCACCAGCCACAGCTTGGACGTCAGCGCCGTGGCCGTGATGGCCCAGTTGTCGCCTTCCTTCAGCGACCAGCGGATTTCCAGAGGCGCGCCCGGCACGCTGAAGATCTTCTGCGGCGTCATCGCCTTCACGTCCCACGCGACCATCGTGGCGCCGAAGCGTTTCATCGCCTCGCCGTCCTTGACCAGCTTGCCCAGGTCCATCATGTAGTTGTTCCAGCCTGTGAAGCTGGACGTGAGCATCATGTTCTTCGCCGGGTTGATGCCGATGTCGTAGCCATAGCCGTCGCCTTTTACTCCACCGATCTCGGTGGTGGGCATGGCGACTTTCTGGAAGATGTCGCCCTTGTTGGTGAACAGCACCATGCCGGTCGCGCCGCCATGGTCCTTGTCGTTCGACAGCGCCTGCACCAGCATGCGCCCGGGCATCGCGTAGAAGGTGTGCGGGCCGACGAAGCCGGTCTTGCCGGCGATGTTGGCGATCGTCTTGACCAGCTTGGGCTGGTCGGGCTTGACCATGTCGAAGACGAAGATCTTGCTGTCGTCGAGCCGCCCGGCCCAGAGGAAACGCCGGTCGTCGGTGAAGCCCATGTGATGCGCCTCGCCGCGCCCGGGCAGCGAGATCTTGTGGATCACCTTGCCGTACTGCTTCGACTTCGGGTTCGCGCCAATCGTCACCAGCTTGTCGTTGCCGTCGCCCATGCCCTTGACGCCGAGCGTCCAGACGTGGAGATAGTCTTCCTGGCCCTTGATCAGGTTCGTGATGTAGGGCGAATTGCAGGTTTCGTCGGCGTGCGCCGGCAATACCACGGCGAATGCCATGGCCAGCGCGGCACTGATTCTCTTGAGTTGCATGGGAAGGTCTCCGTTTTTGGGGGGCACATCGGTGGCGCAAAACGTCTTGCGGCACCTGCTGTGTTTGTACACCTAACCCACCAGCATGTCGAACATCGGCCGCATCTCGGCCATTTCGGCGATCACCGGGTGGAACGCGACCAGGTCACTCTCGGCGAGCGACTCGCCCACGTGCGACTGAGGGTTCAGGTAGTAGAAGTCGACATAGCGGCGTTCGCCCTGCCTGGCCGGCGGGAAGTAGCGGTCGCGCGCCTTGTCGCGGCCATTCTGGGTCTTCACGATGCCGAAGAAACCCATCGCGTACAGCACGTCGATCTTTTCTTCCACTGCGCCGTCGGTGACGACGTCGTCGCGCCGCGCGGCGTACTTCTTCAGGCCATCGGCGACGATGTGGCGCAGTTCCTTGAACTCGATGATGTTGTCCTTGCGCGACAGGCCGGCGATGAACTTGCCCAGGTTCGGATGGTCGGCGCGGTATTCGTCGATGAAGTACTTGGCGATCTCCTTTGACGACTCGGCCACGCTGGGGGGCATCATGCTCGGCTGGATCACCGCGCCGGGGTGCGACTTGGCCAGGCGCTGCAGGTGAAGCTGAAGCTGGCGCGGCCTGTACATGGTGTGGCGCAGCAGGTAGTCGAAGCTGTCTTCCTCGATGTGGGTGTGCGGGTCCTGCACCGTCTCGGGCATCACGTCGCGCCAGAGCTGCTGGAACTTGTCGCCCTGCAGCGCGGGGCAGAGTTGCATGCGCTTCTTGAGGAAGTAGCGCAAAGGCTCGCGGCCCCAGCGGATCGGCATGTGGAACGAGCTGACCTTGTCGGAGTCGCCCAGCGTCAGGCCGAGATAGCGGTCGTGGGGAACGAGCGCCTTGATCGAGATCTGCTCGGGCAGGTCCGGATCGCTGTTCACGGTGCGGATCGCCTCGATCAGGCTCTCAAAAATCAGCCGCACGCCGTCACGTGGAATGTCGTCGTTGCGCAGCAGGTCAAAGCCGTCGAGCAGCAGCACGGTGTGGTGGCGCTGCTCGGCCAGGCGCTGGAAGAAGCGCTTCTTCACGCCCAGGAAATCGCTGTCCAGCGGGTACGACATCAGTTGCGTCAACGCCGACGCGTTCAGGCCCTGGCTGGCGACCAGATTCGCGGGCGTGCCGTCGCTGCCCTTGCGCGGGTCGCGGCCGGTGACGCGGTCGATGAAGTTCCAGCAGTTTTCCAGCAGCGACAGCAGCTTCTCGGGCATGCCCTCGGCGTTCGACTTCTCACGCGTGCCCTGCGCCAGGTCGCCGTACAGCCTGGGGTTCTTCTTGGCGCAGTCCTGCACCAGCTGGCTGAGGATGGCGAACTGCCAGAAATTGGACAGGGTGGCCAGGCGCGACACGCTGGTGGTGGTGGCGAGTTCCACCAGGTTCATGTAGATCGCGTTGAAGCCGACCTTGTCGAAGTTGACCTCGGAGATCGAGAACAGCCGCTCGCCGTGTTTTTCCTTGATGGCGCGGCAGATCGCGGTTTTCCCCGAGCCTTTCTCGCCGGTGATGAGCCACACCTTGTCGTCGAGCAGGCTGCGGATGTTGTCGGGCTCGATCCACTTCTCGACGAACTTCGGGTCTTTCTTGTCGGCGTCGATCGGGCCCCACTCGACTGCGTTGAGTGAAATCATGGTGGGTTCCCTTCGCGTGGGGTGTCGCTGCCGCGCAGGCCGTAGCCGCCGAACACGGCGAAGCAGATCAGGGCCAGCAGCAGGTTCAGGTAGGTGACGATCAGGGTCGCGTCGCCAACGTGGAGGGCCGACAGCTTGGCCACCAGCACCACGGAGGCGATCACGCCTGCGAGCGGCAGCAGTATCACCATCAGCACCGCCGTGCCTTCGGAACGCGGCCGCTTCGCGCCGTCGGCATGGAACGCCGGCAGCAGGCGCGCCAGGCTCAGGCCGTACAGAAAACACGCCGTCATCGCCCACGCCGGACTGGCGCCGAAGGAATGCGGCCGGGTGGCGGCGTCGTCGGGCCAGTTCGCGCCCAGCACCAGCAAGGGCAGCAGCGCAAACACCACCTCGACGAACAGCGTGGGCAGCACGCGGCGGGTGTCGGCGCGGCGCCGGCCGGCACTGCTTCGGACTTTGAGTCCGAGGCCGGCCGCGGGCACCGCGCCAGGGGTTGCGCTGCGCGCCGCCAGGCCGCGTGTTTCTTCGCTCGCGCGGTACGCGTGCACCGGCTCGGCGATGTTCTTCACCCGGTGGCTGCCCAGGTCGTCGAAACGCGCCACCAGCCGGCCGCGCACCGCCGCGTACACCGCGCTCGAGACCGCCACCCGGCCCGGTTCGGCCAGGCTTTCGAGCCGTGCGGCGGTGTTCACGCCGTCGCCATACACCGTGCCGTCGTCCTTTTCCATCACGTCGCCGAGGTGCACACCGATGCGGAACTGCATGCGCTGATCGTCCTCGACGCCTTCACTGGCCAGGGCCAGCTCACGCTGAACGGCGAGCGCCGCGCTCACTGCGGCGGTGGCCGATTCGAACACCGCCAGCACCGAATCGCCGCTCATGTCGATCAGGCGGCCGCCGTGCGCGTCGATGCCGAGCCGAAACGTGGCGCGGGCGTCGTCGAGCGCAGCAAGCGTTGCGGCCTCGTCGGCGGCCATCAGGCGCGAGTAGCCCGCGACGTCCGCCGCCAGGATCGCCGCCAGGCGCCGCCGCACGCTGGGGGCTGTGATTGAAGCTTCACCGGCCATGAGGAGGGCAGATACTAACGCCGCCGGCTTCGACTGTTGCGTGAGCGGCTCTGCGATGATCGGCGGCCGATGAACCCCACTGAACCCGGCCGCGCCAGCAGCGCCGGTCCGCCGCTCGAGTCACCCCTGCGCAACCCGCTGTTTCGCATGCTGTGGAGCGTGTGGATCACGGCCAACCTGTGCATGTGGATGAACGACGTCGCAGCCGCCTGGCTGATGACCACGCTGACCACCTCGCCCATCATGGTGGCACTGGTCACCACCGCGTCGATGCTGCCGGTGTTCCTGTTCGGCCTGCCCAGCGGCGCGCTGGCCGACATCGTCGACCGGCGCCGCCTGTTCATGCTCACCCAGGTCTGGGTGGCCGCGGTCGGGTTGGTCGCGTGCCTGCTCGTGTTCGCGAACGCGATTTCACCGCCGTTGCTGATTGCACTCACCTTCGCGAACGGCATCGGCCTGGCGCTGCGCTGGCCGGTGTTCGCGGCCATCGTGCCCGAGCTGGTGGAGCGGCGACAGCTCGGCGCGGCGCTGGCGCTGAACGCGATCGCGATGAACGTCTCGCGCATCGCCGGGCCGGTGATCGCCGGTGCGGTGATCGCAGCGGCCGGCAGCGCCTGGGTGTTCCTGCTCAATGCCTTCGTGTCGATCGGTGCGGCGCTGGTGCTGGGCCGCTGGAAGCGTGCGCCGAAGGTAAACGCGCTGCCGGGCGAGCGGTTCCTCGGCGCGATCCGGGTCGGTGTGCAGCATGTGCGCCAATCGCGCACGATGCGCACCGCCCTGCTGCGCATCTCGCTGTTCTTCATGCAGGGTGCGGCGCTGCCGGCATTGCTGCCGCTGGTCGCCCAGGGTCTGGGCGCCGGCGACGCGCGCACGTTCACGCTGCTGCTGGCGTGCATGGGCGTCGGCGCGATCGCCGCGGCATTGAACGTGTCGCGCCTGCGCGAGCGGATGTCGCACGACCGGCTCGTGACGCTGTGCACTTTGATTCACGCGGCGATGATGGTGCTGGTGAGCTACGCGCCGAACCTGTATGTCGCGGTGCCGGCGATGCTGGTGCTGGGGGCGACCTGGATCACGGTGGCGAACACGATCACGCTGTCGGCGCAGCTCTCGTTGCCCGACTGGGTGCGCGCGCGCGGCATGTCGATCTACCAGATGGCGATGATGGGCAGCAGCGCGTTCGGCGCTGCGCTGTGGGGCCAGGTGGCCACCTGGACGGAGGTTCACACCAGCATCGTCGCCGCGTCGGTTGCTGCGCTGGTGTGCCTGGCCTACACGCGCCGCCGCACGCTTGAAGTGGCGACGCCGGAAGACCACACACCGACCGATCAGATCAAGTCACCCGACGTGGCGCTGAACATCGCTCCGGACGACGGGCCCGTGATCGTGACCGTCGAATACCGCATCGCAGAGGCGAACGCCGACGCGTTTCGCGCGGTGATGCAGGAAACCCGCCGCAGCCGGCTGCGCCAGGGTGTGCTGTCGTGGGAACTGCTGCGCGACACCGCCGACACCACGCTGTGGGTGGAACACTTCATCGACGAGACCTGGGCCGACCACCTGCGCCGCTTCGAGCGCATGACGGCGGCCGACCTGGGCTTGCGCGAACGTCGCCTTGCGCTTCACGTGGGCGAAAAGGCGCCGGTCATCACGCGGCGCATTGCCGAACCCTTGGGTGAACGTTGACCGGCGCGAAACGAAGCAAGGCGGTTTCGCCGTCGAGGCCAGGCCTGCCGGGCGCGAGAGCCGCTACCGGCTCACGCGGCGCGCGCGATGCCGGATCAGCCAAAGCCCCACTGCTGCGAGCGCGACATAGTTCAACGCCATCATCCACGGCCTGTTCCAGGCGATGCCGTCGAAGCCGCGCTCGGTGATCGGGTAGAGCACCGGCGCGGGGTAGAAAGCGGCCGAATGCGTGAACACGTCGATGACGATGTGCGACCACCAGCCGAGCAGCGGAATCCACAGCGAGCGCATCAGCGTCCATAGCAGCAGCGTGACGGCGCCGGCCACCAACGCGCTGTGCATGATGCAGTGCAGGTGGTGCGACAGCAGGGCGACGAGTGGCGGCAGCGCCGGCTCCTGGTTCGGCACCGCGATCGCGTAGGCGCGCAGCACATCTGCCGGGCCATTGCCGAACGCCCACCATGCGGCGAGGGGCAGCAGGTGCATCAGGTCGGGCAGCGCGGCGAGGCCGACCGTCAACGCTGCGGTTCGTGGCGGTATCGGCCAGTGGCGGCGGGCAAGCGTGACCCCGGCACCGGCCCACAGCGCATGTGCAAAGATGTCCATGGTGCCAGGGCCTCTTTCAGTCCGGCCGCAGGGCCGCGCGGCGCAGGCGCAAGGCGTTGCCGATCACCGATGCCGAACTCAGGCTCATCGCCAGCGCGGCGATCATCGGTGACAGCAGCCAACCCGTGAGTGGGTACAACACGCCCGCCGCCAGCGGCACGCCGAGGGCGTTGTAGACGAACGCGAAAGCCAGGTTCTGCTTCATGTTGGCGACCGTCGCAACCGACAACGCGCGCGCCGTCGCGATGCCGCGCAAGTCGCCCTTGACCAGCGTGAGCTGGGCGCTGTTCATTGCGACGTCGGTGCCGGTGCCCATCGCGATGCCGACCTCGGCTTTTGCGAGTGCCGGCGCATCGTTGATGCCGTCACCCGCCATCGCGACGATGCGGCCCTCGGCTTGCAGCTTCTCGACCAGCTTCAGCTTGTCGGCCGGCTTGACTTCGCCGTGGACCTCGTCGATTCCCAGCCGCTGGCCGACCGCGCGTGCCGTGGTCAGGCCGTCGCCGGTGGCCATGATGACGCGCAGGCCGGCCTTGCGAAGTGCGGCCAGCGCATCCGGGGTCGTGGCCTTGACCGGGTCGGACACCGCGAGCAGGCCGGCCAGTTGTTGCTCGACTGCGAGGTGCATCACGCTCGCGCCCTGGGTGCGCAGCGCCTCGGCCTGCACCGCCAGCGGCGCCACATCGACACCGAGTTGTTGCATCCATGCCGTGTTGCCCAGCGCGAGCGCCTTGCCGGCCACGCGGCCCTGAACGCCGATGCCTGATGCGGAGTCGAACTGTTCGGGCTTGTCGAGGTTCAACCTGCGATCGCGCGCCGCGGCGACGATTGCCGCGGCCAGCGGATGCTCGCTGCCCTGGTCGAGGCTCGCCGCCAACCGCAGCACCTCGTCCTCGGTGAAACCGTTCGCGCCGACGGCGCGCTCGAGGGTCGGGCGACCTTCGGTCAGCGTGCCGGTCTTGTCGACGATCAACACGTCGACCTTGCGCAGGTTCTCGATCGCCGCGGCGTCGCGGAACAGCACGCCATGGGTTGCGCCCCGACCCGTGGCGACCATGATCGACATCGGCGTGGCCAAGCCGAGCGCACACGGGCAGGCGATGATCAGCACGGCCACCGCATTGATCAGGCCATAGACCCAGCTCGGCTCGGGCCCGAACAGCCCCCAGCCGAAGAAGGTGAGCACTGCGGCCGTCACCACGCCATAGACAAACCAGCCTGCCACCGTGTCGGCCAGGCGCTGCATCGGCGCGCGCGAACGCTGTGCCAGCGCCACCATCTGCACGATCTGGGCGAGCACGGTGGCTGCGCCGACGTGTTCGGAGCGCATCACCAGCGCGCCGCTGGTGTTGAGCGTGGCGCCGATCAGTTTGTCGCCGACCCGCTTCGTCACCGGCAGCGGCTCACCGGTCAGCATCGCTTCGTCGACAGCGCTGCTGCCTTCGACCACAACGCCGTCCACGGGCACCTTCTCGCCCGGCCGCACGCGCAGCAGGTCGCCGACGTGCACGTGGGTGAGTGGCACGTCCTCTTCGCTGCCGTCGGCGGCGACGCGGCGCGCGGTCTTCGGTGCCAGGCCGAGCAGCGAACGAATCGCTGCGGAGGTTTGCGAGCGCGCCTTCAGTTCGAGGATCTGCCCCAGCAGCGTCAACGAAATGATCACCGCCGCCGCCTCGAAGTAGACCGCAACCCGTCCCATCGACACGAAGGACGCCGGAAACACCTGGGGTGCGACGGTGGCGACGACGCTGTAGACGAACGCGGCCCCGGTGCCCAGGCTGATCAGCGTCCACATGTTCGGGCTGCGGTTCACGATCGACTGCGCACCGCGCACAAAGAACGGCCAGCCGGCCCACAGTGCGATGGGCAAGGTGAGCAGCAGTTCGATCCAACTCTGCGTGCCCATCGCAAACCAGCCGAGCCGGTGGCCGAACATTGCCAGCACGGTGACCACCACAGTCAGCGGCAGCGTCCACCAGAAGCGACGCTGGAAGTCGACGAGCTCAGGGTTGTCCGTCGCCTCGAGTTCCGGCAGCATCGGCTCCAGCGTCATTCCGCACTTGGGGCAGTGGCCCGGCCTGTCCTGGCGGATTTCCGGGTGCATGGGGCAGGTGTAGATCGTGCCCGCCGCGGCGTCGAGTGCGCCAGCAGCGGCGGGCTGGCCCGCGTAGCCGGCCTGGACGAATCGGGCCGGATCCGCTGCGAATTTCGCCTGGCACTTCGCGCTGCAGAAATAGAAGGGGCGCCCATCATGGTCGAGACGGTGCGGCGACTGTTCCGTCACGGTCATGCCGCAGACCGGGTCCTTCAGCGCCGCGGCGTTCGCTGAGACCTTCGGGTCGGCGTTCGTTTGGCCGGTGGGCTTGTGTCGTGTCGGCATGTCCATGGCGTCAATCGTCCTTGGTCGACGGCAGGTCGGCGCTGCGGCCCGGGCGCGCTGCGTGGTCATGGCCGCCGTGCCCGTGGAACAGGTGCATCACCGGGCACGCCAGCAGCAGCAGGTAAGGCCAGGAACCGGCCACATGGTTCCAGTGCTCGCGAAGCAGGTAGAAGGCGCCGATCAGCGCGGTCATTGTCCCCGCGATCAACATCGGCCTCAAGCGCAATGTCACTTGCCCCCCGTTGGCGGATTCGGCATGCGCTGCATCATCATGTCCATCATCATCTGCATCGAGTCCATGCGCTGCGCCATCATCTGGTGGTGCTTGGCCATGTCGGCCGGCATGCCCTTGCCCTCGGCCATGCCGCCCATGCCCGGCATGGCGGACATGTCCTTCATCATCGCCATGCCGCCCTGCATCGCTTTCATGTGATCGGCCATCAGCATCTGGCGTTCCTCGGGTGTCTTGGCGGTCATCACCTTGTGGTGCATCTCGTGCATGGCTTTCATGCGCGGTTCCATCGTGGCCATCGAAGTGGGAGTGCCCGTTTGAGCGGCCTGGCCGCTGCGGTCGGCCGCCGGCAGGGGCGACGACGGCGGGGCGGTGACAGCGCCGGGGCCCGCACACGCGGTGGCGAGGGCGGCGACGGACAAGGCAATGAGGGTGTGAACAGTGGTCATGGTGAACGCCTGGGGGATGGGTCCTGTGCAGACTCAAAAAAAGTACAAGGGAAGAGGCGATGTGCGGCAACGGCCGCGCGGAGCGGCACGAGGCCACACTCAGCCATGCAGCCGTGCGGGAATGAGTTCCCGCCGCCGCACCGGCAGCCTAGATCGTCATACGCAGAAAGCGTATGACCAGAGGTGGCCCTTGAGATGCGGGCCGCTCGGCCGACGCCCCCGGGGCGGCGATGGCAAAGAAGGTCGCCGAGCGCCATAGGCCGCTCACCCCGGCCACGGGGCCTGGCAGGTCGGGCTGTGCCGTCTTGCCCTTTGCGACCGTCGAGGACTCGTCGGCGCAAAACTTGAGGCAGCCCGCCTCGCCTGCGTCGTTCACGGGTCCATCGTGCTCGGCACCCGCAGCGTGATGGGCCAGTTCGATGCGCCGCGGTGCTCCAGGCCTGGAGTCACCCGCGAACGGCGCGCCCGCCACTGACACATCGGACGAATGCTGACCCGGCCCATAGGGCTGAATCTGGCAGGCGTTGACCACCCCCGACAACAATGCAAACACCCATGCGAACAGCGTCACACCGGCGGTTCGGCGCATCTTTCGGCGGGTGAAATGCAAGGTCGGCATCACAATTTTCGGTTGTGTCGGGTGCGTGCAGCGCGGGATTGCACCTTGATCACTTGCGCCTTTGCAGGACGATCCAGGCGACAAGGCCGATGACGACCACAAGCAGGATCGGAACCCAAGGCCCGCCGTACCCACCCATCCAGCCACCGCCCCACATGCCTCCATTCATCATGTGGCCGTTCTGGGCCAGTGCGACTTCGGCGCCCAGCGTTGACAGCGCACCTGCCACAAGCGCGGGCAGTTTTTGCATGATCTCTCCGGTAGTCAGCGGGGCAAATGGGGCTGCAAGGCCGGCTTGCAAATCGCGCACGATTTGCGTCCAGGTCCTGCAGCTACCGCGAAGCTACAGCAGGGCGTCGGAACTGTCTGTGCGAATGCGAACACAGCAGAACGTGCTGAAACGACGCCTGGCTCCTACCCGATGGCCTGCATCAAGTGCGGTCCCTCTGAAGGCCGCGCCGTCTAGGTCGTCCGCGGTTCTGCCAGGGGCCGAAGCCTGGCCGCGCAGCGGCCGCGTCCGACGTCAGTGCTTGTGCATGCTGGTATCGATCGCTTTCACAGGGGCGTTCACGACGATCGTCTCGCGCTTGCCGTCCTTGCCCTCGACGACCAGCGTCAATGCGACGCTTTCGCCCACCTTGGCCTGCTGTTTCAGATCCATCAGCATCACGTGGTAGCCGCCGGGCTTGAGTTCCACCGCCTTGCCCGCAGGCAGGTCCACCCCGGCGACCGCGCGCATCTTCATCACGTTGCCTTCCATGCTCATTTCGTGGATTTCCACCACGCCCGCCGCGGGTGACGAGGCCGAGACCAGCTTGCCGCCTTGGGCGGAGGTGATCTGCATGAACGCGCCGGTGGCCTTTTGCTGCGCGACGGTGCCACGCACCCAGGCTTCCTTGACGGTGGTCTGGGCGCTGGCGTTGTGCACCGTGGCCGCCAGGCTGGCAATGACGACGAGACGTTGAACGCGGTTCATGGTGAGTCTTTCAAGGTGTTCGATCCGAGACGGGGCTGGTGCCGATTCTAGGTGGTGACCTGTGCTGCGGGCCTCTGGCCATACCAGCAGGCCATGCGCGAGAACCCATGCGTGGGAATCGCCGAGATGAATTCACCGCGCATCGTCGCAGCTTCGGGTAACGCCCTCGCGTCAGCCGGGTCAGGCCCGATTGCACCGAGAATATGCGCCTGCGCGCGCTAAAAGCGCGCGATTGTCGCCCTCGACCCCTGACCCTCGATCGCCCATGGCCACCATCCTGCAAAACCTTCCGCTCGGCCAAAAGGTCGGCATTGCGTTCTCCGGCGGCCTGGACACCAGCGCCGCGCTGCTTTGGATGCGCAGCAAGGGCGCCGTGCCTTACGCCTACACCGCCAACCTGGGCCAGCCCGACGAACCCGACTACGACGAGATTCCGCGCAAGGCGCTCGCCTACGGTGCCGAGAGAGCGCGCCTGGTGGACTGCCGTGCCCAGCTCGTCGCCGAAGGCATCGCGGCGCTGCAAAGCGGCGCGTTCCATATCTCCACCGCCGGCGTGACCTATTTCAACACCACGCCGCTGGGCCGGGCGGTCACCGGCACGATGCTGGTGGCGGCGATGCAGCAGGATGAGGTGAACATCTGGGGCGACGGCTCGACCTACAAGGGCAACGACATCGAACGCTTCTACCGCTATGGGCTGCTCACCAACCCGGCGCTGAAGATCTACAAACCCTGGCTCGACCAGGCCTTCATCGACGAACTCGGCGGGCGCACCGAGATGTCGGAGTTCATGCGCGC
>JANNKS010000603.1:0-5891 GCA_031396425.1 Rhizobacter sp.
GTACTTCTTCACCACCATCGTGCACACCGCGTCCATGAAGTCGCTGTAGCGCTCCACCTCGGCCGCGCTGCCGAAGTCCTGCGGGAAGACGAAATGCAGGTTGCCGTCGAGCGCGTGGCCGTAGATGATGGCTTCGCGGTAGCCGTGCTGCTGCAGCAACTGCTGCAGCTCGAGCGTCGCTTCGGCGAGGCGCTCGACCGGAAACGCCACGTCTTCGATGATCACCGTGGTGCCGGTCGGCCGCATCGCGCCGATGGCGGGGACCATGCCCTTGCGAACGTTCCACAGCGCCGCCGATTCCGCCGCGTCGGTGCTGAAGCGCAGCGGCGTGACCAGCGGCATCGCCGCGAGTTGCTGCGCGATCGCGGCTATCTTGACCGCCAGCGCGGCGCCGGTCTCGGCGCGCGTCTCGACCAGCAGCGCCGCGCCGTCGGCCGGCAGCGCGCGCAGCGAGTCGGGCATGCCCGGCTTGTCCTGCACCGAACGAAGTGATGCGCGGTCGAGCAGCTCCACCGCCGCCACCGGCGTGTGCTTGAGCCGCACCACGGCGCTGCACGCGGTCTCGAGGCGCTCGAACAGGATCAGCGCGCTCGCCTTGTGCGGATGCTCTTCGACGGTGAAGTAGGTGATCTCGCTGATGAAACCGAGTGTGCCTTCCGAGCCGATCATCAGGTGCGCCAGGATGTCGACCGGATCGGTGAACTCGATCAACGCGTTGAGGCTGTAGCCGGTCGTGTTCTTGAGCCTGAACTTGTGGCGGATGCGGCTGGCCAGCGCCTCGTCGTCGCGCGTCGCACGGCCGAGTTCGGCCAGGCCAACGGCCAGCGCCGGGTGCTCGGCTGCGAACGCGGCGCGGCTTGCGGCGTCGCGCGTGTCGAGCACGCTGCCGTCGGCGAGCACGACGCGCAGGCCGGCCAGCGTGTGATAGCTGTTCTGCGCCGTGCCGCAGCACATGCCGCTGGCGTTGTTGGCGGCGATGCCACCGATCATCGCGGCGTCGATCGACGCCGGGTCGGGGCCGATCTTGCGGCCCAGCGGCGCAAGCCTGCGATTCGCCACCCCGCCGATCACGCCGGGCTGCAGCGTGACGGTGCGCGCGTCGTCGGCGATCGCGACACCACGCCAGCCGTCGCCGAGCATCACCAGCACCGAGTCGCTGAGCGCCTGGCCGGACAAACTGGTGCCGGCGGCGCGGAACGTCACCGGCGTGTGCAGGCGCGCGCAGCATTCGAGCAGCCGCCGCACCTCGCTTTCGCTCTCGACCACCACCACGAGCCTGGGCACCAGCCGGTAGAAACTGGCGTCGCTGCCCCACGCGAGCAGGCGCAGCGGGTCGGTGATCAGCCGCGCGGGCGCGATGAAGGCGCCAAGCTGGCGATGCAACTCGCCGTAGGGCGCGGGCAACAAGTCGTCGGGCTGCGCACCCATCAGGCCGCCACCAGCAGAATGTGCAGACGACGCGGTCCGTGCGCGCCGAGCTGGATCTTCATTTCGATGTCGGCCGTGCGTGACGGACCCGAGATGATGTTGACAGTGCGCGGCATCGGCCGGCCGGTGGCGCGAAGTTGCGCCCAGGCGTCTTCGAAGTGCCGCACCACCTGCGCTTCGTGCACGATCACGATGTGGTTGTCGGGCACGAAGTTCAAGGTGCTCGGCGTGTCGGGGCCGGACAACGTGACGATGCCGCCCGACTCGGCCACCGCCGCGAAGCACGGTGTCACGCTGGTCTCGTCGTCGCGCACCGCGGCGCGGTGCTGGATGTCGAAACCCGCTGGCCAGGCTATGGCGGCCATGGCCTTCGAGACGCACAGGCGTCGGCCCGCGTGCACCGATCCGACGAAACGCTCCACCTCGGCGCCGACCTCGGCGAGCGAGGCGATGCGCACCAGCGTTGCCGATTTCTCGAGCATCTTGGCGACGAATCGCTCGACCGGGTCGCCATCGAAGTCGGGCCTCGGCCCGCTGCCTGGCAGCGGCACGATCGGCGCGCCGCTGGGTGCGGCGCGCCCCAGCGACTGGCGAATGGCCGCGAGCACGCGTTCGCGCCCCCCGCCGAGATTCGCGCTCATGGCCGCAACCCCTTGCGCGCGCTCCATGCCTGCTGGAACGTCTGCCGCTGCGGCGCGGGCAGGTCGCGGGTGTCGGTCCAGCCACCGGCCAGCGGCAGCCAGCTGAACGCACCGCTGCGGCGCCCGAACCGGTTCAGCAACGGTATCGCGATGCGCATGGCCAGGTGGTAGAGCCGCGCGCGCCTGGCCAGCGCGGCCCAGGCCTGCAGCGCCCAGCGGACCGGCAACGGCGTCAGCCCGCTGTCGAACTGCTGGCGGCGCAGTTCGCGCAACAGGCCGGGCAGCGGTATCTTCACCGGGCACACTGTCTGGCAGCGACCGTTCAGCGTGCAGGCATTCGGCAGGTCGTAGGCCTTGTCGATGCCGTTGATCAGCGGCGTCAGCACCGAGCCCATCGGGCCCGGATAGACCCAGCCGTAGGCATGGCCGCCGATCGAGGTGTAGACCGGGCAATGGTTCAGGCACGCGCCGCAGCGGATGCAGCGCAGCATCTCGCGGAACGGCCCGCCCAGCATCTTCGAGCGGCCGTTGTCGACCAGCACGATGTGGTATTCCTGCGGGCCGTCCAGGTCGTCTGGGCGCCTCGGGCCGGTGCTCATCGTCGTGTAGGTCTCGGTCTCCTGGCCGGTGGCGCTGCGCGCGAGCAGGCGCAGGAAGGTCAGTGCGTCGTCGAGCGTGGGCACGACGCGCTCGATGCCGCTGGTGACGATGTGCACGCGCGCCAGCGTCTGCGTCAGGTCGCCGTTGCCTTCGTTGGTGACGATGATGCTCGAGCCCGTTTCGGCGATCAGGAAGTTGCCGCCGGTGATGCCGACGTCGGCCCTGAAGTAGTGCCCGCGCAGCACCTGGCGCGCCTCGTTGACCATCTCGCCCACGTCCGTGAGGTGCTTCTTGTAGCCGAGCGGCCGGTGGTGTTCGTCGAACAGGTCGGCCACCTGTTCGCGCGTCTTGTGCACCGCCGGCACGATGATGTGGCTGGGCGGTTCGTTGGCGAGCTGGATGATGTACTCACCGAGGTCGGTCTCGATCACCTCGTACCCGGCCGCCTCGAGCGCGGGGTTGATGCCAATCTCCTCGCTGACCATCGACTTGCCCTTGGTGATGGTCCTGGCGTTCGCCTTGCGGCAGATCTCGAGGATGATCTCGCGTGCTTCCTCGGCAGTCGAGGCCCAGTGCACCTGGCCTCCGTGGCGCGTGACCTGCTCTTCGTAGCGCTCGAGGTAGCGGTCCAGATTGGAAAGCACATGCTCCTTGACGCTGCGCGCGCGCTCGCGCAAGGCTTCGAACTCGGGCTGCGCCGCCACCAGGGCCGCGCGCTTGCGCACAAAGCCGCCGCTCGCATTCTCGAGTGCGGCCTGCAGCCGCTTGTCGTGGATCGCGATCGTGACGCGCTGCGCAAAGGTGGAACCGGGGGCCTGCATCACGAATTCTCCGGCTCGCCGATCGACGGCATTGCACCCATGCCCGCCAGCAGCTCGGCGGTGTGCATCACGCGCACCGGCAAGCCACGCCGCTTGATGCGGCCGGCGATGTTGAGCAGGCAACCAAGGTCGCCGCCGAGCACGGTGCCCGCACCACTGGCCTCGATGTGGGCGATCTTGTCGTCGACCATCTTGGTCGAGATCTCGGGGTACTTGACGCAAAAGGTGCCGCCGAAGCCGCAGCACTCCTCGGTGCCGTCCATCTCCACCAGCGCCAGCCCCTTCACGCCGGCCAGCAACCGGCGCGGCTGCGCATTCACGCCCAGCTCGCGCAGCCCGGCACAGCTGTCGTGATAGGTGACCTTGCCCTCGAAGCGTGCATCGACAAGATCGACCTTCAACACGTCGACCAGGAAGCTGAGCAGCTCGTGGCTGCGCTTTGACAGGTCTTCGGCGCGCGCGCGCCAGGCCGGGTCGTCGGCGAACATCGCCGGATAGTCCTGCCGCAACGTGCCCATGCACGAGCCCGACGGGCCGACGACGGCGTCGAAGCCTTCGAAGGCGACGATCACTTTCCTGGCGATTTCGCGCGCATCGACGCTGTCGCCGCTGTTCAGCGCGGGCTGCCCGCAGCAGGTCTGGCCTGCGGGCACTTCGACGCTGCATCCGGCGTCCTCGAGCAGCTTGACGGCCGCAAAGGCCACGCTCGGGCGCATCAGGTCGGCCAGGCAGGTCACGAACAAGCCCACTCGCATGGAAACTCCTGTCAGATCGGCGCGCCACCGGATGACTCAGCCTCATTCAGCACAGCGCGTTGGCACATCGCGCGGCGATGCGTTGGCGAGACGTTCGGCCACTCTAAAGAACCACGCCGATGCCGCCTTGATTTAAATCAGGCCCCGCAGAGGGGCCGTTGGCCACACTTCGATCCACGCCGTGAAGGCGCCCGCGGGGGTCCTGCCCCATGTTTCAGTGAAACCAACCGAAGTCGAACATGGATCAAATGGTCTTCCGCCCCCTTCACACGCCTTCTTGCGCGGTGGCGTGTTCGTCGTGCAACCTGCGCGAGATCTGTCTGCCCGTCGGGCTGACGAAGGCGGAGCTCGAACACATCGACAAGCGGCTGGTGGCGGTTCGGCGCAAGGTGGCGCGCGGCGAGACGCTCTGCCGCGCCGGCGACCGCTTCGAATCGGTGTACGCGGTCTGGACGGGTTTTTTCAAGACCTGCGTGTCGTCGAAGGACGGGCGCGATCAGGTGACCGGCTTTCACATGGGCGGAGAGCTGATCGGCCTGGACGGCATCGACACGGGTTTCCATGAGGCCGATGCGGTGGCGCTGGAAGACTCGCAGGTGTGCGTGATCCCGTATGCCGAACTGGAGTCGCTTTCGCTCGAGGTGTCGTCGCTGCAGCAGCAGTTCCACAAGATCATGAGCCACGAAATCGTCAGCAACCATGGCGTGATGCTGCTCCTGGGCAGCATGCACGCCGAACAGCGGCTCGCCGCCTTCCTGCTGAACCTGACGCATCGCCTGCAGGCCCGGGGCTTCTCGGCCTCGTCGGTGCTGCTGCGCATGAGCCGCGAGGAGATCGGCAGCTTCCTCGGCCTCAAGCTCGAGACGATCAGCCGCACGTTCTCCAAGTTCCAGCACGAGGGCCTGCTGTTCGTGCGGCATCGCCAGATCCAGATCACGGACCCGCTCGGACTTCAGCAATTGCTGGACGGCGCCACTGCCTGAGGCGGCCACTGGCCGTTTTCTGGAGTGCTCACCCTAGGGAAACCGGCCTGTTTTGGGTACCGCCCTCTACCCTTTGACGCCGACACTCGGGGTGCGCGGTGACTTCTCATCGCAACATCCGGAGCACCACACCATGACCAACCCGTCCCTCAGCCGCGTCACGCTGCAAAGTCTCGAGAACTACCGCACTGCCGCCACGCAAGCCGTGGTCGCCACCCGTCTGGGCGGTCACCGCCTGGTGGGTGCCGTGAACGGCGCATTGAAGAACAGCGTCTATCCGCGCACCGCCAAGCTGGCGCCGCGCGCCACCGACCGCATGAACCAGGTTCGCGGCAACGTCAGCGAAGTCGTCGTCAAAGGCATCGACCAGGTCGCCGCCGGCGCCGAAAAGGCGATCGAGCTGAGTTCGAGCACCGCCGCGGCGCAAGTGAGCAAGGTGGCCAGGTTCGCCGCCGGCGTCAACAACCAGATCGTCGCCAACGGCCTGCAGGCCGCGGCCCGCCTGACGATGCCAGGTGCCAAGGCCGCACTGGCGGTGTCGAGCCGGGTCGCCAAGGGCGCCACCGCACTCGCTGACGCCGCCGGCGCCCGCCCGGTGCGCAAGGCGGTTCGCCAGGCCGCTGCCGGCTCCAGCCGCAAGCTGGCGCCGGTGGCGCGCAAGGC
>JANNKS010000645.1:0-1789 GCA_031396425.1 Rhizobacter sp.
GAAAATCGCTGCGACCCAAGAACTCAATGTTGCCGTCCGGCAGGTAGCGCGCTAGATCCCCAGTCTTGTACATCCGCGCTTCTGGCTCGGAACTGAAGGGGTCATGGATAAAAACCTCATCAGTCAACGCCGGTCGATTCAAATATCCTCTGGCCAAACCCTTGCCAGAAATGAAGAGCTCACCACCCTGTCCGGGTTGAACTTGTCGACGGCGCTCGTCGAGAACGTAGGCGCTCAGGTTTCGAATAGGCCGGCCAATGACCGAAGCTCCGTCAACGCGCCCACTTGTCTCGGAACTGCAAAGATAAGCAGTCGCATCGCCGTTGACTTCGGAAGAACCATAGAAATTGAACAGCCTCGCACTCGGCAGCGCAGCCTGAAACTTCGACACCAGCGCGGGAGGCAAGCGTTCACCACTGCAAATGACGAGCTCGATCGACGCCAGAACCGCGGCCGGGGCATCCAGCAGATGAACCAGAAACGACGGGACCACGACCAGGGTGGTCACACCATGTTCGGCAATCTGCCCAGCAAAGCGCAGGTGATCGCGCGTGACAGCGCCATCGACAACAATCAGTCGCCCGCCAGCGAGCAGCGTTTGGAGGATTTCGGTCACCGAATCCACGAAGCCGATGCTGGTCTTCAAGGCCGTCACCGGCGCGGCGATTGCGATCGAATCGACGAACCACTCCAGGCGGTTCATCAAGCCCGCGTGCGTATTTGCCACACCCTTGGGCATGCCGGTTGAACCTGACGTGTAGATCACGTAGGCAAGGTCACTCGGCTTGACGGTCACCTCCTCGCGCGCAATGTCGCTCCTCAGCTGCTTCGACCATGGGCGCGTCGCCGCCTGCAGGTCGACGACACGATGCAGCAGGGTGGACGGTGCGAATTCGCGTTCGCAAGCCTTGGCGATTGGGCCCCAAACTGAATCGTGCGTGACCAATGCGACTGGCCCGCTGTCCCGCAGGATCTCCACTGTTCTCGTGAATGGGTGCGTATGGTCAAGCGGGAGGTAAGCACCGCCCGCTTTCAGAATCGCCAGCAGCGCGACCACCAAGTCTGCACTTCTCGGCAGGAGAACCGCGACGCAGCGATCTGGCCCAACGCCGGCTTGAATCAAATGCCTTGCGAGCTGATTCGCTTGGCAATTCAACTCGCGATAGGAGAAACGACGGCTGCCTTCCACCAGGGCAACAGAATCACCGTTAAGTGCCGCTTGCGCTTCGAATAGCTCATGAACGCCACTCGGACGTTTGGACTCCGATCGCGCAGCGCGCGGGCCTAGCAAGCTTGTTTCCGCATCAGTCACAAGCCGTCACTCCACTTGGAAGAGCTGTGGAGGTCTCTCGATTGGATCCGCCGACCAGGCAATGCGACATGAGACTTTTGCGGCGCGCGCGCGACAACGGCGTCGAAAGACGAAGGTTCATAGGCTATCGACTCACAAGTGAACGGCCTGTCCGAATCATGCCCATTTGGCGTGCCTTGCGTGTGAAACGCCACAAAAAAGCACCGAAGGTACGAGGCTCCATCGGCGTCCATTCGAACGCCACCAAGTCAGCTTGCCGCCTTGATCTCTACAAGTGACGGCACCCAGCCAAAGAAGCGCACAACCTCATCGCGCCGAACCAGCGTGTCGGCAACGCCTAGTACGTCAACACACAAGTTTAGGAACGTAATGGCGCCCCAGCTTCTGGTCCGCCTCCTGCCGAGTGAATTTCCACTCGATGGTTCGCTGCTGGGCGTTTCTCACTTGCTGCCAGGCATCGACTTCGGAGCGAAGTAC
>JANNKS010000650.1:0-24024 GCA_031396425.1 Rhizobacter sp.
GAAGTATTTGATGTGCTCGTACGTCTTCGAGTCGTAGCCGGTCGAGCCCGATGACATGTAGCTTTCGATCACGCCGGTCGCCATGGCCTGAGACAGCTCGGCCGCCTGCACCGTGACCGGCTGCGCGCCGACCAGTTCGCCAATGCGCGCCGTGGCCGGGCTGTAGGCGCGCCACTTCACGCCCTTCAGGTCGGCGGCCGAGTTGATCGGCTTCTTCACGTAGATGCCCTGCGGCGGCCACGGCACCGCGTACAGCAGCATCATCCCTTGCTCGCCGAGCTTCTTGTCGAGTGCAGGCTTCTGCGCCTTGTAGAGTTTGGCTGATGCGTCGTAGCTGTCGGCCAGGAAGGGCAGGCCGTCGGCACCGAAGATCTGCCACTCGTTCTGGAAGTTGGCAAGCAGGATCTCGCCCATCTGCGCCTGGCCACCCTGGACGGCGCGCTTGATCTCCGGGGCCTTGAACAGCGAGGCGTTCGCGTGCACCGTGATCTTGAGCTTGCCGCCGGTCGCCTTGTCGACGTCACCGGCGAACTGCACGAGGTTTTCAGTGTGGAAGTTGGAAGCCGGATAGGCGGCCGGCAGGTCCCACTTCGATTGCGCCAGCACGGGCACGGCTGCGCCGGCAAGTGCCAGAGTGGCCGCAAGGGCAAGGAAACGACGAGTCAATGGCATGCGCACTCCTGGAGGCGAAGACTATGGATCGGAGAGCATAACGGCAGCGCGGCGGCTTCGAATCGGTTCTTGCCCGGGTGCCGGGAGTTTCGCGCCCTGCCTGGGCAGATCGGCTCCGGCAGTGGTGGGTACTGCTTTGCGCGGGCTGCGGCGTTCGCTGCGGGCGGGCCTGAATTCGGGATTCGACCGACGCGCAATGTGGCAGCGGCCTGAATCCCCCCGCCATTGAACCCGGCAGTTTGTAAGGGTGCGGCCGCGGCGCGCGACCCAGCAACCAGGGATTCGGGAACAATAGCGCCTCAGCCGGGGTCTGTGGCGTACCCGGTCCATGAACTGAAGGAGTACTCTCGTGAACCAACGGATCATCGTTTCTTCCGCGCTGGCGTCGGTGCTGGCGCTCGGCTTGCTGAACCAGGCGGCGGCGCAACCCAAGCCGAAGGAAAAGTGTTACGGTATCGCCAAGGCCGGCCAGAACGATTGCGCCAACCTGGCGGGCACACACACCTGCGCGGGCCAGTCAAAGGTCGACAAGGACGTCGGCGAATGGAAGTATGTGGCGGCCGGCACCTGCAAGCAGTTGGGCGGCAAGCTTGCCGAAGAGGCCAAGGCGGCGGCGAAATAGTCGTCCACGCTGCTGCGGGCGGTGCCGCCGGTCTGCCGAGTGCGGGGCCGGGCCGGGCCGGTCCGGCAAAGCGGCGAACGGCTCGGCGGGCCTGATTTCAGCCTGCCGCCAATGCCATGAAGCCTTCCTTGCCAACTTGCGCCGATGCCGCCGTTGGCATCGGGCTGCGCCAATCGCACTACGAGCAGGTGCTGGAACAAGGCGTTGACCTGGCATTCGTTGAAGTTCACTCCGAGAACTTCTTCCAGGACGGCGGGGCGCCACTGGCCGTGTTGCGGCGTGCCCGAGAGCGCTATGCGGTGAGCCTGCATGGCGTCGGCCTGGGGCTGGGTTCGGCGCTTGGGATCGATGCATGGCATCTCGAGCGGCTGGCCGGGCTGGTGCGGGCGATCGACCCGGTGCGGGTGTCCGACCACGCCTGCTTTGCACGGGCGCTGCGGCCCGATGGCGCGACCGTCGTGCATGCCAACGATTTGCTGCCGGTGGCGTTCACGCCTGCAGCGCTCGACATCATGGTGCGCAACGTTCAGCAGGTCCAGGAGCGTCTGCGCCGCACGCTGCTGGTGGAAAACCTGTCGGCCTATGTGTCGTTCACAGATGACTGCATGGGCGAAGCGGAGTTCCTGACGAGCCTGTGCCGTCGCAGTGGCTGTCAGCTGCTGCTCGACGTCAACAATCTGATGGTGAACGCGCTCAACGCGCGCACAGCTGACCCGGTGGCGCATTGCGGCGCGATCGTCGACGCCTTCGAGGTTTCGCTCATCGGTGAAATCCACCTGGCCGGCTATGCAGATGGCGGCGCAATCGCGATCGACGACCACGCCAGCCGGGTGCGGCCTGCCGTCTGGCAGGTCTATCAGCGCGCCCTGCGGCGCTTCGGACGCGTGCCCACGCTGATCGAGTGGGACAACGACTTGCCCGCATTGGGGGTGCTGCTCAGCGAAGCGCGCCAGGCGGCAGCATGCGTGCCGTTCGGCGCGGCGAATGCGGCCGCGGCGCAGACATGACCGATCGCGCAAGCAGCAGCGAAGCGGCGCGCCAGCAGGCGCTGCTGGCGGCGGTTCGTGGGCGCAGCGCGAACCCGGCCGACGTGGGCCTGGCCGAAGCGGACGAGCGCGCGCGAGCCGGTTTGCAGATCTATCGCAGCAATGCCTCGGCGCTCGCCGAACGTGCGTTGGCTGCGGCGTTTCCCACCGTGCAGGCCTTGCTGGGCACGGCAGACTTCAAGCGCATGGCCGGCGCGCACTGGAACGACGCACCGGCCGAGCGAGGCGACATCGGTCTCTGGGGGGGCGGGCTGCCGCGCTGGCTGGCTGAGCAGCGGGCTCTCGCGCAGTGGCCTTATCTGGCCGACTGTGCACAGCTCGACTGGCTTCGGCACGTTTGCGAGCGCGCGGCGGATGCCGAATTCGACGCGCGTTCGTTGGAGAAGCTGGCAAGCACCGACCCGGCGGCGCTGCGGCTGGTGCTCATGCCCGGGGTCGCGGTGATGGCGTCGGCCTGGCCCGTGGCGAGCATCTTCGAAGCACACCAGGGTGCGGCGCCGAACTTCGACGCGGCGCGCGATGCCATTGAACAGCATCGCGGCGAGGTGGTCCTGGTAGCGCGCAGCGGGTGGCGGGCGCGGGTGCATCGCATCGACCTGCCGACGCTGGAATGGACGGACCACCTGCTGGCGGGTACACGTTTGTCGCAGGCGCTCGATTGCGCCGGCCCGGCATTCGACCTGTCGGCCTGGCTGGCGCGCGCGCTGCGCGACGAGTGGCTGCACGGCGTGCGTGACGCGAATGACGCGTAAACTTCCGCGGCCCGCGCCCGGGCTGATCAATCTGGAGAATGTGAATGCGTTTGACGTCCTGGAAGGGGTGGGCCTTGACCACCGCGATCGTGTTGTTGTCGGGTTGTTCGGCGATGACGGCACAGAACCCGGGCGGTACGCTCAAACCCGTCAATGCCGTTGCCGACGGCGCTGATGAAAGCGTGATGCTGAAGGGCCACGACGTGGTCGCCTATTTCACCGACGCGAAGCACATGTTGGGCCTGCCTGCGGTCAAGTCGGTCTACCAGGGCGTGACCTTCCGGTTCGCGACGCCCGAGCACAAGGCCCGGTTCGACGCCGAACCCACCAAGTACCTGCCGCAATACGGTGGTTATTGCGCGAATGGCATGGCGTACGGCATTCCGTGGGGCGGGGACGCCGACACCTGGCTGCTGCGCGACGGCAAGTTGTACATCTTTGGCGGCGCCGGTTCGCAACGCGCCTTCATGATGGACCGCGAAATCAACACCCAGCTGGCGGACAAGTACTGGAACGAGGAAGCGAAGGGGACGAACAGTTTTTACCAGCGCGCCAAGCGGATGGTATTGCGCGTGCCGCATTACAAGAGCGGTGAGACGCTGGAAACGGAATACCAGCAGCGCAAGGCGGCCGGCACGCTCAAGCCCTGAGGGCAGCCCGGGCCTGGCCCGACGAGGCGACGTCTCGAGGCATCGGCAGTGCCGTCGTAAGGCTGCTGCGTTGCCCGCGACTGAAACAACGACAACAAGGAGACAGGATGTCACGCAACAAGATGGTGCTGCTTGCGGCGGTCGCGGCCCTGGTGGTGGTGTACTTCGCGTTTGACCTCGGGCAGTATTTCAGCCTCGAGTACGTGAAGCAGCGGCAGGCCGACTTTTCGGCGCTGTATGCGCAGCACCCCTGGGCCGTGGTGGGGGCTTTCTTTGCGCTGTATGTGGTGGTCACCGGCCTGTCGTTGCCGGGGGCGGCCATCCTCACGCTGGTCGCCGGTGCCATTTTCGGACTGCTGGTCGGCACCATCATCGTTTCCTTCGCGTCGAGCATCGGTGCCACGCTGGCGTTCCTGGTGTCGCGCTACGTGCTGCGTGACAGCGTGCAGGGCAAGTTCGGTGCGCGCCTCGTCGACATCAACAAGGGCATCGAAAAAGACGGCGCGTTCTACCTGTTCACGCTGCGGCTGGTGCCGCTGATTCCGTTCTTCGTCATCAACTTGGTGATGGGTTTGACGCGCATGAAGACGGGCGTGTTCTACCTGGCCAGCCAGATTGGCATGCTCGCCGGGACCATCGTCTACGTGAATGCGGGCACGCAGCTGGCTCGCATCGAGTCGTTGCGCGGCATTCTGTCGCCGGGCTTGTTGGGCTCGTTCGTGCTGCTCGGCCTGTTTCCTCTCATCGCGAAGAAGATCGTCGACGTGATTCAGGGCCGCAAGGTGTATGCGCGCTGGGCTTCACAGAAGCCGAAAACCTTCGACCGCAACCTGGTTGTCATCGGTGCCGGCGCAGCCGGCCTGGTGACGAGCTACATCGCGGCGGCCGTGAAGGCCAAGGTCACCCTGATCGAGTCGCACAAGATGGGCGGTGACTGCCTCAACTACGGCTGTGTGCCGAGCAAGGCCCTGATCAAGACCGCGACGCTGGTGCACCAGATGAAACACTCCGAGGTGTACGGAATTGCTCGCGCCGATGCGAGCTTCAAGTTCGCCGATGTGATGCAGCGCGTGTCGCGCGTGGTGGGCGAAGTCGAGCCGCACGATTCAGTGGAACGCTACACCGGCCTGGGCGTGGACGTGGTGCAGGGTTATGCGAAACTGATCAACCCGTGGACTGTGCAGATCGACCTCGGCGAGGGCAAGACGCGCACGCTGACCACCCGCAACATCGTCATCGCCACCGGTGCCATGCCGTTCGTGCCGCCGCTGCCGGGGCTGGCGGAAGTGGGCTACCTGACCAGCGATACCCTGTGGAGCCTGCGCGAACTGCCCGCCCGTCTGGTGGTGCTCGGCGGTGGGCCGATTGGCTGCGAGCTGGCGCAAAGCTTTGCACGCCTGGGTTCTCAGGTGACGCAGGTAGAGATGCTGCCGCGCATCATGATTCGCGAAGACGAAGAGGTCTCGGCGCTTGCCAAGACCGCGCTGGAACGCGACGGTGTGCAGGTGTTGACCGGTCACAAGGCCTTGCGTTGCGAAATGGAGGGCGAGCGCAAGTTCATCGTCGTCGAGTCGGCCGGGCAGACCAGGCGGGTCGAATTCGACGTGCTGCTGTGCGCCGTCGGCCGGGTGGCGCGGCTCAAGGGCTACGGGCTGGAAGAGCTGGGCATTCCGGTCGGGCGCACGGTCGAGACGAACGAGTACCTGGAAACGCTTTACCCGAACATCTTCGCCGCCGGCGACGTCGCCGGCCCTTACCAGTTCACCCACACGGCGGCGCACCAGGCGTGGTATGCCTCGGTGAACGCCTTGTTCGGGACGTTCAAGAAGTTCAAGGCCGACTACTCCGTGATTCCGTGGGCCACCTTCATCGACCCCGAAGTGGCGCGTGTCGGGCTGAACGAGCAGGAAGCGAAAGAGAAGAACATTCCGTTCGAGGTCACGCGTTATGGCCTGGACGATCTGGACCGTGCGATCGCCGACAGCGCTGCGCACGGCTTCGTCAAGGTGCTCACGGTGCCGGGCAAGGACAAGATCCTGGGCGTCACGATCGTCGGGTTGCATGCCGGCGACCTGCTCGCTGAATTCGTGCTTGCGATGAAACACGGCCTGGGGTTGAACAAGATCCTGGGCACGATCCACACTTACCCGACCCTGGCCGAGGCGAACAAGTATGCCGCCGGCGAATGGAAGCGCAACCACCAGCCGCACCAGGTGCTGGCCTGGCTCGCGAAGTTCCACGCGTGGCGGCTGACCTGAGGCGGCGTGAGCTGGGCACTCCTGCCCGCGCCTTGAATCCAAAGTTGCTCGACTTGAGGTAGACACCTTATGAACATCATCAAACCCCTGCTGCTCGCCGCTGCCATGTTTCTCAGCCAAGGCGCCTGGGCCCAGTTCGACCCGCAGTACGCGGCCTTGGATGGCCTGCTGAAGAAACACGTCAAATGGCTCGCCGACAACAAACAAAGCCGGGTCGACTACGCTGGCTTCAAGGCCGACCGGGCCGAGCTGAAGAAGGTGCTCGACGGCCTGTCGGGCGTCACCAAGGCCGAATTCGACGCATGGCCCAAGCCGCAGCAGATGACCTTCCTGATCAATGCCTACAACGCTTTCACCGTGGAGCTGATCCTCACCAAGTACCCCGACCTGAAAGGCATCAAGGACCTGGGCAGCTTCGTCACGTCGCCCTGGAAGAAGAAATTCTTCAACCTGCTGGGTGAAGAGCGTCATCTCGACTGGATCGAACACGAACAGCTGCGCCCCAACTACGCCGACCCGCGTGTGCATGCGGCGGTGAACTGTGCGTCAATCGGCTGCCCGGCCTTGCGCAACGAAGCCTTCACCGTCGCCAAGCTGGACGCACAGCTCGAAGATGGCATGCTCAAGTTCATGGGCGACCGCACGCGCAACCGTGTCAAGGACGGCAAGCTCGAGGTCAGCTCGATCTTCAAGTGGTTCCGTGAAGATTTCGAGAAGGGCCACCGCGGCTTCACGAAGGTCGAAGACGTCTTCGCCAAGTATGCGGCTCAATTGACCGACGATGCGGCCGATCAAGGCCGGCTCAAGGCGAAGACGCTGGGCGTCAACTTCCTCGATTACGATTGGTCATTGAACGCTGCCGGGCGTTGATCGCCCATTGCCATTTGCCGCTCCAACTGTTTGCCTTTCTCGCCTGCGCCGCTGCCCTGAGTCTGGCACGCGCTGAGGTGCCGGTGTTGACGCCGCTTTCGGCGGCCTCGGCGGAGCCACCGGCGCCTTGGCATGTGGTGGGTCTGCCAAACCAAAGCAAACCCATGACGCGGTTTTCGGCGGTTGACCTGGATGGCCGGCGGGTGTTGCGTGTGCAAGCCGATGAGTCGTACGGCAATCTGGTGCATGCGTTGAAAGACGTCACAGCCGGCCTGAAGTTGGCATGGCGCTGGCGTGTCGACCAGCTCGTCACCGGTGCCAACCTGCGCAAAAAGGCCGGTGACGACGTGGCGCTGAAAGTCTGCGTGCTGTTCGACGAGCCGCTCAAGAGCATTCCGTTCGTCGAACGCCAGGTCTTGCGCATTGCACGATCGCAAACGACCGAACCATTGCCGGCCGCCACCTTGTGCTATGTCTGGGACACCGACCTGCCCAGCGAAACGACCCTGTTGAATGCCTTCACCCCGCGCTTGCGCTACGTGGTGCTGCGCAGCGGGAGCGCGCAGTTGCGCCAGTGGGTTGACGAGCGACGCGACGTCGGCGCCGATTTCCTGAAACTGTTCGGGGCCGAGGTGTCCGAGGTGCCGCCCATCGTCGGCGTGGCCGTCGGCGCCGACGCCGACAACACCCACAGCCGCAGCCTGGGGTTTGTTGCCGATCTGGCGTTTCAGCCGTGACCGGCCGACGCCAAGGCGCGTCGCGATGAGGGCGGCGCACGGGTATTTCGCGCGGATCTGCCCGGGCCACCGTCGCGCGAGCACCTTTTGGCGCGAGTTGTCGCGCCTCGCATGAAACACCTTCTGCTGCTGGGCGGGGGGCACGCGCATGTGCACGTGCTGCGCGCGTTCGCCGACGAGGCGCTTCCGGGTGTGCGCATCACGCTCGTGAGCCCGTTCCCGCGCCAGATGTATTCCGGCATGGTGCCGGGCCTGGTGGCGGGGCACTACACGGTGGATGACTGCGCGATTCCGTTGCCGCCACTTGCGGCGGCAGCGCGAGCCGACTTCATCGAATCTTCCGTCGTGGCGCTCGACTGCGGCGCGCGCCAGGCCCGGCTGGCCAATGGCCAGGTGTTGAGCTACGACACGCTGAGCATCGACACCGGGCCGGTGATGGACCGTGATGCGATTCCCGGCGCGCGCGAGCACGGCCTGTTCTTGCGGCCGATCGAGCACTTCACACGCTTGTGGGATCAACTGTTGATGCTGGCGGAACAACGGGGCCTGAGCGTGGCCTGAGCGTGGCGGTGATCGGCGGCGGGGCTGCCGGCGTCGAGCTCGCATTGGCGATGCAATACCGACTGAAAGACCGGGCGAGGGTGAGCCTGGTCACCGGGGGGCCTGCACCACTGAACACCTACCCCGAACCCGTGCAATTGCGCGTGCGCCGCGCCTTGCGCCGGCTCGGTGTGACGGTGCTCGAAGACAGCTGCATCCAGATCACCGGGCAACACCTGCATCTGGCGCGAGGCACCCGGTTGCAGTGTGACGCACCCGTCCTGGCCATCGGCAGCAGTGCACCACCCTGGGCCGCGGGAAGTGGATTGGCGCTCGACGCGCAGGGCTTCATCGCCACCGGCATGACGCTGCAAAGCACCTCGCACCCGGAGGTGTTCGGCGCGGGCGACGCGGCAACGAACATTGCGCTGAACCACCCCAAGAGCGGTGTCTTCGCGGTGCGCGCCGGCCCACCGCTGGCACTCAACCTGCGCCGTCACCTGGGCGGGGGCGAACTGCTGCCGCACGCGCCGAAGTCGCGCTCGCTGAACCTGCTGGCCTGCGGGCGCCGCTCGGCGATCGCGTCGTGGGGCCCCTGGTCGGCCGAAGGGCGCTGGGCCTGGTACTGGAAGAACTACATCGACCGCAAGTTCATCGCCCGCTACCGCTCGAACGACGCCGCCGCCCACGAAGTTTGACTACTCGCGCGGCTTGAAGTCGATCTCGATGACGGGCGGCACCCGGCCGTCAATGTCGCGCGGCAGTATTTCCGTCTTGTCGACAGCTCGAAGCACGGCGTCGTCCCAGGCTTTCGCGCCGCTGCTCTTGACGAGCTTGCGTGAGGTGATGGTGCCGTCGGGTGCGAGGCGCACCTCGACGGTGGCGAGCGGGTTGCCGTCGACGTTGTCGGTCAACACGATGTTCGGGCGAATGCGCGCCTTGATGCGCCCTGCGTAGCCCGCCGACGGGCCGGCGCTCTGCGCAGCGGTGCCGCCCGGGCTGCCGTTTGCCGCGGCGCCGGCCTGGCCGAGCATGCGCTTGACGTTCGCCTGGTGACGGGCCTCGGCTTGTTCGGCCTCTTTCTTCGCTTTTTCCTTTTCCGCGAGTTCTGTCTTCTTGCGTTCCGCTTCGGCGCGCAGCTGTTCGCGCTTCGCTTCCTCGCGCTTGCGTTCTTCGCGTTTGATCTCTTCGCGCTTGAGTTCCGCGCGCTTGGCCTCTTCGCGGCGCGCCTTCTCGATCGCGATCTGCGCATCCGGCGCTGGCTCGGGGGCAGGCGTCGGCTCACGTCTTGGGGCGGGAGTGGGCTCGGGGGGTTTGACCTCGACCGGCTTCGGGAGCGGTGCCGGCGCGGGCGGGGCGGCGAGTTGCGGCACCGCCGCCCACAGCTCCGCTTCCACCGCGTCGGGTTCGCTCGAGCGCCACGCCACACCAAAGGCCAAGGCCACGACCAACAAGCCATGCACCAGCAGTGCGAGCACCAAGCCGGCGCCCATGCCCGCAGGCGGGCGCGGCATCAGGGCGTCGCGGGGCAAGGAGGCCGAACTCACGGCGCGACGCTGCTTTGTTTCACCGACAGGCCGACACGCTGCACGCCTGCGCGCTGCAACACGTCCATCACCTTGACCACCACCTCGTACTTCACGGCGCGGTCGGCCGAGATCACGACCGGCGTGTTTGCGTTGCCGGCCTGGGCGTCGCGCACTCGGGTGGCAAGAGCCGGCAAGGCCACGCTGGCGGCTTCCTTGCCGTCGACGCGCAGGCGCAGGGTTTCGTCTGCGCCGACCATCACCTCCACCACGTGTTCAGGGCGTTGTTTGCTCTTGCCCACGCTGGGCAGGTCCACCACACCGGTGGTGATGAGCGGCGCGGTCACCATGAAGATGATCAGCAGCACCAGCATCACGTCGATGAATGGCACCATGTTGATCTCGCAGATGGTGCGGCGGCGCGCACCACCACGCTGGCTGACGGCGGGCATGACCTACTTCGACGCAGCCGCAGGCGCGCCCGCGTTGCGTTGCAGGATGTTGGAAAACTCTTCGATGAAAGATTCAAGCTGAATCGCAATGCGGTCGATGTCACGCGCAAAGCGGTTGTAGGCGATCACCGCCGGAATGGCAGCGAACAGGCCGATCGCGGTGGCCACCAGCGCTTCGGCAATACCGGGCGCCACGGTGGCCAGCGTCACCTGCTGCATGTTGGACAAGCCGACAAAGGCATGCATGATGCCCCACACCGTGCCGAACAGGCCCACGTAGGGCGACACCGAACCGACCGAAGCCAGGAACGACAGATTCGACTCGATGGTGTCGAGTTCGCGCTGGAAACTCGCCCGCATCGCGCGTCGCGATCCGTCGAGCAGGGCAGCACTGTCGGCGACGCGCCGTTCACGCAGTTTCAGGAATTCGCGCATGCCGGTCGCGAAGATGCGCTCCATCGGTGAGCCGTCCTTGCGCTTGGAGGCGTCATTGAACAGTTCATTGAGGTTCTTGCCGGCCCAGAATTCGCGTTCGAATCCTTCGTTCGCCACCCGCACTTTCTTCAGGCCGAACAGTTTGCCGAAGATCACGGTCCAGCTCGCGAGCGACGCGAGCATCAGCCCGGCCATCACGAGCTGCACCACCAGGCTGGCTTGCATCACCAGGGTCAGGATCGAAAGGTTCTGATTCATCCGAGCCTTTGCATCAAGAAGGAAGGGAGGGGGCGGGGTTTGAAGCTGGCCGCATTGACGCAAGCCAGGCGTATCGTTCCGTCGGTCAGTAATTCTGCACTGCGCCAGGCCTGCTGCGCGATTTGCAGCGAAGCCCGGCGCAGTTCCAACAGCCGGGCGGTCACGTCCAGGCTGTCGTCCAGCCGTGCCGGGCGCTTGTAGCTGAGGCTCGTGTCGGTGACGATGAACATCAGGCCGTGATCGCGCCTCAGCGACTCCTGTTCCAGCCCCAGCGAGCGCAGCCACTCGGTGCGAGCGCGCTCGAAGAACTTCAGATAGTTGGCGTAGAACACGACGCCGCCTGCGTCGGTGTCTTCCCAATAGACGCGCAGCTTGAAAACGTACGCAGCGGGCGGTGTCAGGGGGGTCATGATCGTTGCTGCCGCCGTGCCTGGTCGCAGGCGCGCGCGTTCGATTCAGGGCCGAACGCGTTTGTACACCTGGCCCCAGCTCGGGTGGCCTGCTTCTGACTTGCTCAGTGTGAACGACGGGTCGGCGAGCCGGGCGGCGCGAAACTCGGCTTCGCATTCGACCGGGCGGCTGCTGGTGCAGAAAATGAACGCCAGATGCTTGTGCGCGGCGGCACGGTCGCGCGGCGAGGCCAGCTCGAGGCTCAGGGCCTGCGTGAACTGGCGCTCTGCGTCGACATACAACGCATCCTCGTAAGCGCGCAGTGCCGCCAGCAGGGTCCTTTCGGCAGGGCGCGAAATCACGTCCACCAACGCGGCCGGCGCCACGTTGGTCTGCGCACAAGCCGTCAGGCCCAGGCAGGCCCCCAACGCCCAGCGCCTGATCATGAGCCGAACTTGTGTTTGATGGCCACCGCCTGCCCTGGTGCGACGGTCACAGTCGTGCTGAAGGCCGGGAAATCGGCATTTCGAATCGTGATCAGGTGCTTGCCCTCATTCAGCGTCAATTCGGTCAATGGCGGCGCACTGCCCGCCGCAACGCCATCCACTTCGACCTGTCCCCAGGGGCTGACGGCCAGCCTCACGACACCGCGGCCCTTGACTGCCATTGCGACTTTGGCGTCAGGGGGTGCCGTGGCTTTTGCCTTGGCGATATTTCGTTCGCGCCCGGTCTCGTTCCCGCCGGTCGCCGGTTTGGAAGTCTGGGGTCTGGGTTTGGCGTTCTGGCCCGTGGCCGCGGACCGGGCTGCCGCGGCAGTCGGGCTGCCAGCGGGGGCACCGGCTTTTGATCCCGTGGCCACCCCCGCTGACGATCGGTCAGCGATCGGCAGCGAGTTTTCGACAGCACTTGCGGCTGGGCCGGCGGCAACCACTTGCTCGGTGTTCGGCCCGAGCCCGGCGCTTGCGCCGGCAACCGGGGCGGGCGGATCGATGGGACGTGCCGCCAACGTGGTCGGCGCGTCAGAGGCAGTATTCGCCAGGAACAAGGCGATGCCGCCAACCACCACCGCAGTCGCTGCGGCACCGGCCCAGATCTGCCAGCTGCGTCGCATCGCGCGCGCCGGTTCCTCGATCTCGCCGGCGCCGTTGTTCTCGTCGAGCCAATGTCGCAGCTCGCGCGAGAAGGTGCGCGCCGAACGAAAACGCTGCTCGGGGTCCTTGACCATTGCGCGCGCCGCAATCTCGGCCAGGCCGCGCGGCACGCGGGTGTCGACTTCGCTCGCTAGCGGTGGCTCGTGATCGGTCACCGCTGCCGATATTTCAGCCAGCGTCGTGCCGCGGAACGGCTTCTGGTCGGTGAGCAGTTCGTACAGGACCACGCCCAGAGAGAACACGTCGGCGCGCCGGTCGACGGTGTGGTGTCGCACCTGTTCCGGTGCCATGTAGTACGGCGATCCGGCCGCAATGTCGCCGCCGCCGCCTTCGTGACGGTGCGCGACGCGCGCAATGCCGAAATCGAGCACGCGAGGCTGGGTGCGGCCGACCATGAAGATGTTGGCCGGCTTGACGTCGCGATGCACAACGCCCTTGCTGTGTGCGTAGGCCAGCGCGTCGGCGACGCGCCGCACGATCAAGGCGGCCTGATCGGGCGACGGGCGCCAGCCTTCTTCACGCAACTGGCGCAGGTCACGACCCTTGAGCAGCTCCATCGCGATGTAGGCGCTGTTGTCGCTCGTGCCGGCGTCGAACACCGTGACGATGTGGGGGTGGCTCAGGCCTGCGGCGGCACGTGCTTCATTGAGAAACAGCGCGTTGAACGATTCACGTTCCTCGGCGGAAAGTTCCAGGTTCAGCGTCTTGATGGCGATCAGCCGCGACAGCAGGGGGTCATGGGCGGCGTAGACCGTGCCCAGCCCGCCTTCGCCAATGCGGTACTTCAGCGCATAGCGGCCGATGTGCCCGATCGTGGGCATCTGCTCTTCGGAAGGCGCACTCGGGTTGGTCGCAAACGCCGCGACCGGGCCCTTCGGCAGGCCGATGCCGGAGTCGGCCCAGAGGTCCGATCCGGTTTCCTCCGAGTCGCGGTGCGGCTCGCGCTCGTTCGGGTACGCGGCCGGGACGGTGGGGGCGCCAAAATCAATCACGGCGCAACTTTAGTCGACTGGGGTGCATTGACTGTGCGCAAAACCACACACTTTGTGGCATAGGTAACGGGAGATAACAAATCGGGGCTCGCCGATGACTGTGCCCCCGCCCTGGCAGCGCCCCGGCGGTGTTTCGCGGCCCGCAGCGGCGGCGGTTTCAGGTGGGCTTGATCAAGGCACGCTCAAGCCTGTCGACCGCAGTTCGCAATTGCGCCATCGAACTGGCGAAGGACAAGCGCACGAAGCGGTTCGCGGCATGCGGCCCGAAGTCGCGCCCTGGCGTGATGGCCACGTGGGCGCGGTTCATGATGTCGAATGCGAAATCCCAGCTGCTCGAGGCGAACTTCGAACAATCAGCCCAGGCGTAGAACGCGCCATCGGGCGGGACCGGCACCGCCAGGCCCAGTTGGCGTAACGCCGGAATCAGGTAGTCGCGCCGGGTGCGGAATTCTTCGCGGCGCCGTTCGTATTCCGCAATCGATTCAGGCTCGAAGCACGCCAGTGCCGCACGCTGGGCCAGCGTGGACGCGCAGATGTAGAGGTTCTGCGCCAGGCGTTCGATGGCCGGCACCATGCCCGACGGCACCACCATCCAGCCCAGGCGCCAGCCCGTCATGCTGAAGTACTTCGAGAAGCTGTTGATCGATACCACGTCGTCGCCGAAGGCCAACGCGCTGCCGCCGTAGCGGGGGTCGTAACTCAGGCCGAGGTAGATCTCGTCGACGATCGTGAAGCCGCCGCGCCCGCGCACGAACTCGACGATGCGGCGCATTTCGGCAGGCTCGATCGACGTGCCCGTGGGGTTGCTTGGCGACGCCAGCAGCACACCCCGGGTGCGCGCAGTCCAGTGCGCTGCAATTGCGTCGCTACTCGGCTGAAAGCGCTGCGCGGCGGACGCCGCAAGCAGCTTGGCGGTGCCTTCGGCAGCCGCGACGAAATGGCGGTTGCACGGGTAGCTCGGGTCGGGCATCAACACTTCGTCGCCACGGTCGATGAGGGCCAGGCAGGCAAGTTGCAAAGCGGCCGAAGCACCGGCAGTGATGACGATGCGCTGCGCATCGATATCCAAGCCGAAGCGTTGCGCGTACCAGTCGGAGATGCGTTGTCGCAACTCGGGCAGGCCGGTCGCGTCGGTGTACTGCGTGCGACCTTCATGCAATGCCCGTTCAGCCGCCTGCTGAACCAGGGGAGGTGCGGTGAAATCGGGCTCGCCGATGTTCAGAAAGATCATCGGTGAATCGGCGCAGGCGCTGCTGCGGGCCAGTTCCGCCGCCGCCTTCGCGCACTCCATCACGTAAAAGGGCTCGATGTGGTCGAGCCTGGCGGCGAACTTCAATTCAGAGTCGCTTTCACCTCGGACGGCCTGCCGCGGTTCATCGTTGCCGCGCCCGCGCGGCTTCGACTTCGAGTGGCCGCAACTCGGCGGCGGTCTTGTCGAGCACACCGTTCACGTATTTGTGGCCATCGGTGCCGCCGAAACTCTTGGCCAGCTCCACTGCCTCGTTGATCGCCACTTTGTAGGGCACGTCCAGGCAGTGGCGCAATTCGTAGGTGCCGATCATCAACACCGCGTGCTCCACCGGCGACAGGCGCGTGGTCAGCCGGTCGACGTGATGCGACAACACCGCGTCGATGTCGGCAGCCTGTGCGATGCAGCCGCGCAGCAGCGCGTCGAAATGCAGCGCGTCGCATTTGTCGAAACCGTCCTGCTCGCGCATGTGGGCGTCGATGGCGTCCGGCGCGGCGTTGGAGATCAACCACTCGTACAGGCCCTGCAAGGCAACTTCACGGGCACGGCGCCGCGCGGACTTCGGTGCGGGGCGCTTGCGCGCCACCGGCGCGGGCACGGGCGTGGACCCAGCGGTGCTCATCAGCTCAGGTCTTCCATCAGATTGGCCATTTCGACCGCCACGCGCGCGGCGTCACGGCCCTTCACTTCGGCCCTGGCCCAGGCTTGCGCTTCGTTTTCGACGGTGAGGATGGCATTCACGACCGGGATGTCGTTGTCCAGCGAAACGCGCATCACGCCCGCGGCGCTCTGGTCGGCCACCAGCTCGAAATGGTAGGTTTCGCCGCGGATCACACAGCCCAGGGCAATCAACGCATCGAAGTCGTCACTCTGGGCCAGCGCCGCCAGGGCGAGCGGCAATTCCAACGCGCCTGGGACCTTGACCAGGCGGATGTGCCGTTCCTCAACACCAATGCCCCGCAGTTCGTCCTTGCAGGCCTGCGCCAGGCGGTCGGTGAGGGACGCGTTGAAGCGCGACTGCGCAATCCCGATGCGCAGGTTGCGCCCGTCGAGTTCGATGTTGTCGGCCTTGTCGGCGGCTTGCATGCGTGACGCTTTCCAGAAGTTTTGTGGTCAGTGTTCGGTGGTCGAGAACCCGGTGACTTCGAGCCCGTAGCCCGCCATGCTGGGCGTGCGCCTCGGGCTGCCGAGCAGTTTCATCTTGCCGATGCCGAGTTCCCGCAGAATCTGTGCACCGATGCCGTAGGTGCGCAGGTCCATCGGCAAGCGCGGCGGCGCGCTTCGCTCGAGCGGCGACAGCAGGCCGTCGTCGAGCGGCGCAAGCGCCTGGCCGCAATTGAGCAATACCGCCACGCCGCGTTCGCTGGTGCGCAGCACCGCCAGCGCCTTGAGCAGCGGCCACGAGTGGCCACGCGGCTCGATGTCGAGCAAGTCCATCGCCGACAGCGGCTCATGCACGCGAACCAGCACCTCGTCGGTGCTCGACCAGTGCCCGTGCGTCAGCGCCAGGTGCGTGCCACCGCTGCGATCGCGGTAGGCTGTGCAGGTGAACTCGCCTTCCGGAGTCTGGAGCTGGCGCTTCCCCGTGCGTTCGATCAGCGTTTCGTTCCGACTGCGGTATTCGATCAGGCTGGCGATCGTGCCGACCTTGAGTTGATGCTCCTGCGCAAACTTCAGCAAGTCGGGCAGGCGCGCCATCGTGCCGTCTTCATTCATCACCTCGCAGATCACAGCAGCAGGTGTCAGGCCGGCCATGCCGGCCAGGTCGCAGCCCGCCTCGGTGTGGCCGGCGCGCATCAGCACACCACCGTCCTGCGCCTGCAAGGGGAAAACATGGCCGGGCTGCACCAGGTCAATCGCCTGCGCGTCGCGCGCCACCGCGGCTTGCACGGTGCGCGCCCGGTCGGCAGCCGAGATGCCAGTGCTGACGCCTTCGGCAGCTTCGATTGAAACCGTGAACGCGGTGCCGTGCCGGGTGCCGTTGTTGCCGGTCATCGGCGGCAGTCGCAGCCGTTCACAGCGTTCCCGGGTCAACGTCAAGCAGATCAGGCCGCGGCCGAAACGCGCCATGAAGTTGATCGCCGCCGGCGTGACGTGGTCTGCCGCGAGCACAAGATCGCCTTCGTTCTCGCGATCTTCCTCGTCGACCAGGATCACCATGTGGCCCAGCGCGAGTTCGCTGATCAGTTCGGGCACGGAGCAGATGGACATGACTCAATTGTAGGTGCGCGCCTGCGCGCCGCAGGGCAGCGCGGGTGCGCCAGCGTCAGGTGTTGGCGCTGGTCTGGCCGAGCATGCGTTCGACGTACCGGGCGATCTGGTCGACCTCCAGATTCACGCCCTGGCCGAGCTGCAATCCACCCAGCGTGGTCGAAGCCAGCGTGTGTGGAATCAGGTTGATCTGGATCTCGCAGCCCTCGGGCAGATCGGCAACGCTGTTGACGGTGAGGCTGGCGCCATTCACCGTGATCGAGCCCTTGTAGGCCAGGTAGCGCCCAAGCGCGCGGGGAGCGAGGATGCGAAGTTCGCGCGATTCGCCGACCCACCCAAACCGCGTCACGGTGCCCACCCCGTCCACGTGGCCGCTGACCAGGTGGCCACCGAGACGGTCGTTCGCGCGCAGGGCCTTTTCGAGGTTGATCTCGCCTGGTTCCGCCAGGCCACGCGTCTTGGCCAGGCTTTCCGCCGAGATGTCGATCTGAAAGCGGTTTTGCTCACGGTCGAGAGCCGCCACTGTCATGCATGCGCCATTGATCGCGATGCTGTCACCCAGGCGAGCATCATCAAGGTAGCCCACAGGCGCCTGGATTTGCAGGCGCAGACCGTGCCCAGCATCGCTTCCAAGTGCAGTGGTCTGAACGATCCGGCCCAGGCCGGTGATGATGCCCGTGAACATCGCGCGATTGTCGCAGCCGACCCGGCGGCCCGCCGTCACGCAGGTGTCAAGTCGGTCATGCCAGGGCCGGGCGCGCGAGCAAGCGGAGGTCGGGACCGAGACGCGTGACGTCCACGAAATGCAGCGAAAGGCCGTCCTCGAGTCGCTCCAGCGGCCCGAACGCCGCCAGTTCGCGGCCGATGCCGAGCAGTCTGGGTGCCATGTAGATCAGGAATTCGTCGACCAGGCCCTCGCGCACGAAGGAGCCGTTCAGTTTGTGGCCCGCTTCGACGTGCAATTCGTTGACGCCGCGGCGGCCCAGATCGCGAAGCATCTGCGCCAGGTCGACCTTGCCATTCTCCCCGGGCGCGAACGCCAATTCCACGCCAAGGTTCTGCAACGCGTCGACCCGTTCCGGCGCCGGCTGGGCGGCGTAGATCAGCACATTGCCCGGTCCTTGCAGGATGCGCGCAGCCACGGGCGTGTCCAGGCGCGAATCGACGATCACGCGGCGTGGCTGGTTTGCGACGGGCACATGCCGCACGTCCAGCCGCGGGTTGTCATCCAAGATGGTTCCCACACCCGTCAGGATGGCGCCGGCGCGCTTGCGGAACGCGTGGCCGTCGCGGCGCGCTTCTTCACCGGTGATCCATTGGCTGACGCCGTTGGGCAGCGCGGTGCGGCCGTCGAGCGAGGTGGCCGCCTTGAGCCGGACCCAGGGCCTGCCGCGCTGCATGCGCGAAAAGAATCCGATGTTCAGCTCGCGCGCGGCGTCGGCCATGCGCCCGTGTTCGACCTCGATGCCGGCCGCAAGCAAACGACGCCCACCCTCGCCACGCACCAGGGGGTTGGGGTCCTGCAACGCAAACTCGACGCGTGCGATGCCGGCCGAGACCAGCGCATCACAACACGGCGGCGTGCGGCCGTGGTGCGAGCAGGGTTCGAGGCTGACATAGACCGTCGCGCCGCGCACGGATTCGCCGTTGGCCAGCGCATCGCGCAGTGCCATCACCTCTGCGTGCGGCCCACCCGCTTCCTGGGTGTGGCCGCGCCCGATCACGCGCCCGTCGGCGCTGGTGATGACGCAACCCACGCGCGGGTTGGGCTCACTCAGGCCGATCGCACATTCGGCCAGCGCCAGGGCTTCGCGCATGCAGTCGTCGGGGGAAAGGGAAGCCATGCGCTTCAGGGTTGGTGCGGGGCGGTGCCCAGATCGGCCAGCGATCCCGTCGTCAGCGTGCCGGTCGGTCGGGGCGGGCAGAGCTGACTGCCTTTGATGACCAGAAAATTCTGGTTGGTCAACGAAGCGGCGACCGCAGTGTACGTGTCGGGGTGTTCGAGGTTGTTGTCGACTGCGCCGCTGCGGTCGAGGTCGGGGGCGTATCGACACACTCGCCGGTCGTTCGGGCCACTGCCGATGGTCCAGCCTGCCGGGACCAGCGTCGCGCGGCCCGACCAGGTGCTGCTGGTGGCCGCAGGCGTGACCGCGCAATGGTAGGCCAGGTACCTCTCGCCGGTTTCACGCCAGCTGTCGGCGCCCGTGGACGCGGCCGTCGCGGAAAGGGGCAGGCCTTCGGTTCGGTTCAATCCGGCCAGGCTGTAGCTGACTGTCTTGCGCGCTTCGGCGGCGCAGGACGAAGTGGCGCCAGTCGCGCTGCCGGTGAGCGCCATGGCCACTGAGAGCGCTGCCGGCACATCGTTGGCCAGGCTCGGATCGGGCGGCACCGCGTCGGAAAACCGCACCACGCCGCTGAGCAATGTGGCGCGCAAGGGTTCACAGGTGCCCAGGTCGGCTGCGCGAAGGCTGGCGCTCGGCAAGCCTGGGTTGATGCCGGTGCAGCGCGCGCGAATCGCGCCGCTGAGGTTGTCGATCAGCCAGGCTTCCACGCCAGTGGCCAATGGCTTGAACGCGCTGCTGCCGTTGCCCAGGTCAGCAGCGCTGCTGGGAATCGACGCGGACCGTGCCAACACGCCACGCACCGGCTGAAGGCGCGGCGCGACCTTCAGCGCACCGGCATAGGCCGGGTCGCTGGCGGAGATGACACTGTTGAGTACGACCCGCTGCTGCGTGCCGTTGCGGTCATCCCAGGCCACGCTCACGGTGGCGGCTTTTGCGTTCGGTACGTCGGTGTCGCTGACCTCGCGCGTCAGTGCATAGGTCGTGTTGCTGGGCTGGCCGCTGCCGGCGTCGATGCTTGACGTACCCGCCGCCAGGGCAGCGTAGGCGTTCGCGCCGGCGCGAATCGCGATGGACGAGAACGCACGCATCTTTTCCAGGTCTTCCTGGGCCAGGCGAACTGCCTCCGAGCGCTGCCGTGCCACGTCGGAATTGAGTCGAAGCTGGGTCTGCACGCGCACCACGCTGAGCATCCCCAGCGACAGCACCAGGAAGGCGACCATGCCCTCGAGCAGGGTCGTGCCCCGCTGTGAGCTGCGAGCGCTGTGGTGTGGGCTCATCAGGCTGGGCCTAGAAATCGCGCCAGCTGCCGCTGACGCGCACGAATGTTCCGCTGCGGCTGCGCAGTTGGTCGAGCACGGTGGCGTCGTACACCAGGTCGGGCGTTCCGTCGCCGCTGTAGCCGGTTTCCGAGATCACCGCGCCGCGAACCTGAGCACCCGCTGCTGCGGGCAGGTTCCAGGCCACCGAAGTGGCGTAAAGCAGCCCGTGGAGGTTGACCGACCCGCGCAGTTGAACCGCACCGTCGACGACGACGAGCGCGGGTTGCGGCGCCGAGCCGATTGTCACCGGCCCATCCAGCAGCAGGTCGCCGGCCACACGGATCAGCGCATTCGTTCCGGCGGAGGCGACTGCGGCTTGCATTGCACTGGCGCAGTTGCCCTCGCAGGTGAGCGTCGACACTGTCGGCTGCGCAGCCCAGCTCTGGCGGTCGTGGCCGAAGGTCGCGATGAACAATTGATCGGGGCTGAGCGCGGCGAGCGTGGCGTCATTGCCGACCAGCGCCTCGTACCGGGGCGCGCCGGCGGCGCCGCTGACGTGCGCCGCGCCGGCATCGATGCTCGCGCCGGCGTGCACTGCAACAGCGCCCGAAGCCACATCGCCGTTGTGCAAACCCAATGCGGCGCTGGGCGCGTTGACATCGCCCCGCACCGTGAGCGCTGCGGCCGGGGCGCTTGCAAGCCCGGGCAGCAAGGCAAGGGCCACTTCGACGCGCGCGGTGGCGTCCGTGGTGCCTGCGGAACCGGGCGTGCAGGCCCCGCCGAGGCTGGTGCATCCGCGCGAAATCACGCGCACCACGCCGGGCTTGGAGCCAGCGAGGAATTCCAATGCGAAAGCGGGTGCCGCCAGACCGGCCGATGGCGCCGCAAGCTGCGCATGGCCCGTCACCGGACAACTGCAGCGCCAGCCGGTGGCGCTGCGAACACAGCTGGGCTGCAAGGCGGTATCGACGCCGCCGTTGTTCCAGACCCGGCCGCTGAATCCGGCACCCGCTGGCGTCATGTTGAGGTACCGATCGCGAAAGGTTGCCGCCGCGGCATCGGTCGACGCCCTGCAGTCCGCGCCCAGCCGTTGCACGTTGTTCAACTGGGCCTGCGCCCATTCGAGGCCGGCCTCGGCGGCTTCGAATGCCTGCGTCGCACGGTACTGGTTTGCGGAGCCGCGTTGTTCGAAGACGAGGTTGCGATTCGCGAACACCGCGATCAGCAACATCGCGAAGAACAGCGTCATCGTCACGATCAGCGCTGCGACACCGCGTTGATTGTTCAGGTTGCGACTGCGCATACAGGCCTCAGGCAGGGCAGCTGCCGACGATCGCGTCATTGCGCAGCCGCACCCGGCTGTGCAGGCTGCGCTGCACGGCAGCGTCGGTGCTCGACTGCGCGGTGATGGACACTGCCAGGCTGCGCACCTGCTGGCGCGGTGGGCAGTCGCCGGGGGGAGCCGGGCACGACCGTTGGCACTGTCCCGCGAGGCTGATTTCCTCGACCGTAGGCGTGACGGTGAACTGCGAAACGACCACTTTGTTCGCGTCAGTCAGGGCCTGCCAGTTGCCGCTGCCGAGCTGCATCTCGATGACGCCGCGGCGCAGCCGAAAGCCAAACTGTTCGTTGCTGTCCAGGGTGTTGTTCTCGGTGGCGTCGCGCGAGAACGCGAAGCTGACGTTGTCAGAGGCGGCGCTGCTCGGCGCGATCGCGAAGTAGGGGTTGGACACCGGCACGGTGTCGGCAGAGGTTCGCACCGCTGCGACCGCACCCGACCAGTAACCGGCGCGGCGCAGGTCGCGCGTGATGATGTCAGTGGCGGTTCGCAGGTCTTGCATCAGGCGGCTTTCGAGCATCAGCGAGCGGTTCTCTCGCAGGTTGCCCGCCATCAGCGTCACACCGGCCGCGGCGATGAACAAGCCGACGGCCATGCCGACCAGAAGCTCCACCAAGGAGATGCCGCGTTGATCGGCGTGGGCAAACGCGTGACGGCCCATGGTTCAAGCACTCCAGCACTGGCGGTTCACCGGCAGGGGGTTGCTGGTTGCTGCGTCCGGGCCGGAACTCTGCACCAGGTTGCCCCCCTCGATGCGCAACCGCAGGTGGCGGCATTGGGTGTCGTTCGCCTGCGCGCCCTGCGCGGTGGCCAGCACTTCATAACCGGTCTCGAAATGCGCCGTCACCTGCAGCGCGTAGTGGCCTGCCGTGGAGGTGGCGCCGATGGCGATTTCAGCCAGGCTCGCGTAGCTGAGGTTGTTCGAGCGCCAGCGTTCCTGGGCCGCCTGCAGCTGCAACAGCGACACCAGGGCATCGGAACGGCGGATCTTCTGCAGCTGAGCCATGAAAGACGGATACGCGATGCTGGACAGGATGCCTGCCACCGCGACCACCAGCATCAGTTCGACCAACGTGAACCCGCGGCCTTTGCGGCGGGTGCTGATCCGACCAGACGGGCTGTTGCAGCGCCAGGAGTTTGATGACGATTCAATTATCGGGTCGGTGCCTTCATGCCGGGCAGCACCATGCACCCGCCCGTCGCCTGGGGTCGGCCGTTGGTCTTGGCGCGTCAGGATGGTTTCGATCATGGGGACCTCCGATCAGCAGTTGGGGTAGCCGGGCACACCGCCCGTGGGGGTGCAGGACCGGACCCGCCCCATCACGTTGATGACCTGGTGGATCGTGCGGCCCTGCCGGCCCAGCACGCGGAACGTCGCGGTGGGTGTGCTGGTGCCGTGCAAGGGGTCGAACGCCACCGACGCCGTGCTCGCCGTGAATGTCACTCCGCGATCCGCGGGCAACACGACGGTGCGGATTTCGCGGGCCTCGCCGACGCAGACGGCAAGCGCCGAGTTGTTGCAGGTGCACTGGGCGCTCGTTCCGGTATGCAGCACATAGCAGCTGCCCTGTGGGCTGTTTTGCAGCGTGACGCGCACCGGCTGATTGCGGGCAATCGCTTCACTGCGGGCGTACTGGACATCGGTTGCAAACTGAACCGCGCTGCCTTCCAGGCGCCGCGCATCGATCAGGCTGCTCATGGCTGGGGCGGCCTGGGTGGTCACGACACCAAGGACGGCCAGCACGACGCAGGTTTCAATCCAGGTCACGCCGTCTTGTTTGCCCGGGTGGGTCATTCCGTCTCCTTGTTGTGAACCGATGGGCACACTGTAGGAAAGCGGCGCGCGCGGCGCGACCCCACGAGGTGGGAAGCGGGGCCCCCTCTGATGGGGCTGTCGACCGACACCCCCCAAAGGGGGTGCTCAGGTCATGCGCGGTGGGGCAGGGGGTGGCGGCATCGATGAGTGGCTCGGCGGCCGCTCGAGGGCCGACTCAGTCCCGCCGCTGGCATCGCGGCGGATCCTTCGCCAGCCGTGAATCGCTTTCCGGCGATCCACGCGCGCGCTCAGCCCAGCCGCTGGTATCGCGGCTGGGCCTTCGCCAGCCGTGAATCGCCTTCCGGCGATCCACGCGCGGGCTCAGATATCGCGGATGAGCTGACGGAACTCGTCGACGTCTTCGAAGCTTCGGTACACCGAGGCGAACCGGACGTAGGCCACCTTGTCGATGCGCTTGAGTTCACGCATCACCAGTTCGCCCAGGCGCGTGGACGGCACTTCCTTGGCGCCACTGTTGAGCAGCTTGTCCTGAATGCGCTCCATTGCGGCGTCGATCTGTTCAACGCTCACGGGGCGTTTGCGCAAGGCCAGCGTCATCGACGCGCGGATCTTGGCCAGGTCGAACTCGGCGCGCGTGCCATCTTTCTTGATCACCGCCGGCAGGCTGATTTCGGCACGCTCGTAGGTCGTGAAGCGCTTGTCGCAGCTTTGGCAGCGGCGCCGGCGGCGCACGACGTCACCCTCGTCGGACTCGCGCGTTTCGACGACCTGGGTTTCTTCGTGGCTGCAAAAAGGGCAGCGCATTGCTCAAGCAGCGCCGCGCTGCACTTGTTCGGGCATCGACGGAGGCAGCACTAGTACGTCAACACACAAGTTTAGGAACGTAATGGCGCCCCAGCTTCTGGTCCGCATCCTGCCGAGTGAATTTCCACTCGATGGTTCGCTGCTGGGCGTTTCTCGCTTGCTGCCAGGCATCGACTTCGGAGCGAAGTAC
>JANNKS010000651.1:0-1878 GCA_031396425.1 Rhizobacter sp.
GTACTTCGCTCCGAAGTCGATGCCTGGCAGCAAGCGAGAAACGCCCAGCAGCGAACCATCGAGTGGAAATTCACTCGGCAGGATGCGGACCAGAAGCTGGGGCGCCATTACGTTCCTAAACTTGTGTGTTGACGTACTAGCGCCCTGCTTCACCGGTGCCCGCTCGCGCTGGGCGCCGGTCCTGCACACTGGCAACTGGCGCCCGTTGGATCACGGCGCGAACATGGCCTGCAAAGTCTGCAGCGTAGCGGCCAGTGTCGCGGGACGGAGGGCACCCAACCGCTTGATCAATCGGACACGGTCAAGCGTTCGTATCTGGTCCAAGACGATCAGGCCTTGCTTGCCCTGGAATGTGAGTGCAATGCGAAAGCGTGCGGAACGCGAGCCCGTGGTCATCGGCGCCACGATGACGGTGCGCAAGTGCGCGTTCATGTCGTCGGGCGAGATCACGACGCAAGGTCGGGTCTTCTGGATTTCACTTCCCACTGTCGGGTCGAGTTGGACCAACCAGATGTCGCCAGTCTTGATCACCAAATCAACTCGTCATCGCCCTCGTTGGCGACCTCCGGCCAGACCAGCGCGTCGCCGCCCTGCTCCGCCAAACGTCGAGCGTCATCGGCCCAGCCTTCACGCAGATTGCGCCGGACGGCGCGAATCTCGATCACACCATTGCGTACTTGCAAGTCAGCCGTTCCATCCAGGCCTAGCTGGGTCAGGATAGGCTTCGGAATCAGCACCCCCTGCGAGTTTCCCATCTTGCGGATTGCCACTTCCATGATTGACTCCGATTTGACGCGCTGTAAGCACAATGGTAGCACGGCGAGAATGGATGGGGCGCCATTCAGAACGGAAACGCGCCTGACGGGCGATGGACTGATGTCTGCGGCTGGGTGCACGCTGCGCAGGGAATGTCCGGAGGGCCTCACTTCGCTGGGCAGTGAATAATCGTTTCACGCCGCCCACAAATCGAGGAGACAAGAAATGCCCGGCCTGAATTCTCTCGCGCGGCCCCTGGCCCTGTTCGCTGCGGCGCTTCTCACCGCGCCGCTCGCGATGGCGCAAGCCACGCCGCAAAAAGGCGGCACGCTGGTGATCGTGGTGCAACCCGAGCCGCCCACGCTCGCGGCGTACCAAAGCACCGCCGGCCCGGTGGGCCAGGTCACAACCAAGGTCTACGAGGGCCTGCTCGAATACGATTTCGACCTCAAACCCCAGCCGGGCCTGGCCAAGTCGTGGAGCGTCAGCGCAGACGCGAAGACCGTCACGTTCAACCTGCAAGAAGGCGTGAAGTTTCACGACGGCAAACCCTTCACCAGCGCCGATGTGCAGTTCAGCGTGATGGAGGTTCTGAAGAAGGCGCACCCACGCGGCCAGAACACGTTTCGCGCTGTCACCGCGGTGGACACGCCCAATGCGTCGACCGCCGTGTTCCGCCTCAGTGAACCGGCGCCTTACATGATGATGGCGCTGTCGTCATACGAGTCGCCCATCATTCCAAAGCACATTTTCGGCGAAGGCGACGTCAAGGCGCACCCATCAGCGAACACCCCGGTGGGAACGGGGCCGTTCAAGTTCGTCGAATGGCAGAAGGGCCAGTTCATGCGCTTCGACCGCAACCCCGACTACCGCAAGCCGGGTTTGCCGCACCTGGACCGCATCGTCGCGCGCTTCATCGCCGACGGCGGCACGCGCTCGGCGACGCTGGAAACGCAGGAGGCGCACATGGCCGGCTTCGGCGCCATTCCGCCGGTGGACGTGAAGCGCCTGCAGGCGCTGCCGCACATCGACGCCACATTCAAGGGCTACGAGATGCAGGCGCCGATCGTGCAGCTCGACTTCAACACGACCAAGCCGCCGTTCGACAACGTGAAGGTGCGC
>JANNKS010000653.1:0-2964 GCA_031396425.1 Rhizobacter sp.
GCACCCCCATCGCCAGCGCCTCCAGGTAGACCAGACCGAAGGTCTCGAAAAACGAGGGCAACACGAAGATGTCGGCGACTGCATAGTACGGCAACACATCCGCTTGCGGGCCGACAAAGCGGCAGCGTTGGCCGATGCCCAGTGCCTGCGCCGCGCTGCGGAAGCTGTCCAGGTGTTTGTCCTTGCCGACCACGATCAGCTCGAAATCCAGCCCGCATCGCGCGGCAGCTGCCAAGGTCGCGTGAATTCCCTTGTTGCGCATTCCCCCGCCGATGAACAGCAGCACGGTTCGGTGTCCCAGGCCCATCTGTTCGCGCAGCCGGCTGCGCTGCGCGGTTCTGAATCGGTGATCGAATCTCGCCAGATCAATGCCGTTGTAAACGACGTGAACGATCTCCGGCCGGACCGGGAAATGGTGCAGCACGTCGCGCCGGACGGTCTGGGAAACGCACACCACTGCGCGCAGCGTCTCGGCGAGAAACAAGCGCTGCTCGGCGTTCATTGTGAACAAGTGATGCGGCTGCATGCGGCCGAGCTGCCTGCGCCACCACGGCGCCGCGCGCAACTTCCGGTTCGCCCATTCGATGTGCACACCACCGCCAGCGATGTAGACGTCTATGCCGGGGATTTTCTGATCCGACACGATCAGGTCAAAGTCCGCGCGGGGGATGCGCCGCACGGCCCGCTCGAAGGTCCAGTCGCGCAGCGTCGAGCCGAGGTAGAACGGGTTCAGCCTTTCGAAACGCACGGCTGCTGGAACATCGCCGCGCCATTCGCGGGCGAACACGGTGACGTGGTTGGTGTCGTCGTTGGACAGGCAGTCGACCAAGTCGCGCATCACCACCGAGCCTCCGCCGTGCGCGCCGAACTTCGGGTGAACGACAGCGATTTTCAACAGTCGGGCTCTTCGGGGGCTGGACGCCTGGGGCGCGGTCGCGGCGGCTAGCTGCCTATTTGCGCAGCACCGCGATCAGGAACTTGTTGGTCAGGTTCAGCGGGCTGATGTTGAGCCGGAACTGCTCACTCAGCTCCCGACGCAGCGACTCATCGTGGCTCTTGCGCAGGCCTCGAACCAGTGCGCGTGCGCTGATCATCAGTACCAGCGGATAAAACGCGAGCATCAGGAACGCAGACGAGCGGCTGAGCTCGCTGCGCTTGATTTCGATCGAACGGAATCCCGCCACCATGGCAAGGGTGCGCAACTGCTGGATACCGATCAGCCACAGGTGGCCGTAGCACTTCTTGTCGCTGTGCCCGTCCTGCAGCCAGACGCTGTCCAGCGGCCCCCAGGGCGTCAGTTTCAGCGTTTCGCTTTCGAAACACAGATAGCTGAGTTTGGACGCGAGCGAGCTGCGGCTCGGCGTGGTCAGGAACAACTCGCCGCCTGGCTTGAGGATCCGAAAGATCTCCTGCAGCGCAAACAGCTGATTCGGCAGGTGTTCAATGACTTCCTGGAAGATCACGATGTCGGCCGACTGATCGGCGATCGACGTCTTGGCCTGCAGGTCGATCCACTGCGGCATGTCATCGAGCTTGCAGACTTCCGGGAACAGGTCGTAGGCGGTGACGCTGGCGCCCAGGCTTCGAAGCAGGTGCGTGGTCCGTCCGTCACCGCAGGCGAGGTCGATGATCGCTTTGCCGCGCAGGTCAGTTCGCTGCGAGAGGATCTGCTCAACGTTGCGATGAATGCCGGCCGAGCAGGCGTGTTCGAATGGCGAAGAATTCATGCTGCCGGCCATGCGCAGTCCAACTCCGGCTGAGCGGTTGTCAGCTGTGCCATTCCGAACGGAGCGGCAGCGATGTGCTTCGCCATTGCGAAATCAGGCAGCCGTCCGTGTCGGCCCGGCCTTGGGCACCCGCCCCATCATGTAGAACTCGTCGTTCGGCCGCATCGCCGTCAGGTTGGCCATTCGGTTCGACAGACCGAAGAATGCCGTGATCGCGCCGATGTCCCAGGCATCCTCGTCGCTGAAGCCGTGGGCGCGAAGCGCAGCGAAGTCGGCGTCGTCGATCGCGGCGGAATCGGTACAGGTTTTCATCGCGAACGCCAGCATCGCCTTTTGTCGCGGCGTGATGTCGGCCTTGCGGTAGTTCACTGCCACCTGGTCGGCGATCAGCGGCTTCTTCTCGTAGATGCGCAGCAGCGCGCCATGCGCGACGACGCAGTACAGGCACTGATTGGCGCCGCTGGTGGCGACGATGATCATTTCCTTCTCGCCCTTGCTCAGGCCCGATTCGCGCAGCAGCAAGGCATCGTGGTAGGCGAAGAACGCGCGGAACTCGTCGGGCCGGTGCGCCAGCGCCAGGAACACGTTGGGCACGAAGCCGGCCTTCAGCTGCACTTCGAGGATGCGCTCGCGGATGTCGGTGGGCAGGCTTTCCAGCGTGGCCGCCGGGTAGCGGCTGATCGGTGCGGACATGGTTCAACTCCTGAATTGCAGGGCATGAAGGCGAGCATACAGGCCGCCCTGGGCGAGCAGCTGCGCATGGGTTCCCTGTTCGATGACACGCCCGCCGTCGAGTGCGACGATCCGGTCGGCGCGTTCGATGGTGGACAGACGGTGCGCGATGACGAGGCTGGTGCGGCCGCGCATCAGGCTTTCGAGCGCTTGTTGCACAAGCCGCTCCGATTCAGAATCGAGCGCCGAAGTGGCTTCGTCGAGGATCAGGATCGGCGCGTCCTTGTAGATCGCGCGGGCGATCGCGAGGCGCTGCCGCTGGCCGCCCGAGAGCCGCTCGCCGTTGTGGCCGATGGGTGTGTCGACGCCTTGCGGCAGGCTGTCAACGAAGTCAAGCAGGTTGGCCGCGCGAAGCGCGGCGCGCACCTGCTCGCGGTCGGCTGCGTCGCCGAGCGCCACATTGGCGGCCACGCTGTCGTTGAACAGCACCACGTCCTGGCTGACCAAGGCGAACTGGCGCCGCAAGGCGGGCACGCTCCAGTCCGACAGCGGAACGCCGTCAAGC
>JANNKS010000658.1:0-20815 GCA_031396425.1 Rhizobacter sp.
GGCGCCAAATTTGACAGCAGCAAGGACCGCGGCGACCCGTTCGAATTCGGCCTGGGCGAAGGCATGGTCATCAAGGGCTGGGACGAAGGCGTGCAAGGCATGCAGCCCGGCGGCACGCGCCTGCTGGTGATTCCGCCGCAATTGGGCTACGGCGCGCGCGGTGCGGGCGGCGTGATTCCGCCCAATGCGACGCTGATGTTCGAGGTCGACTTTCTCGGGGTTTGAACCGTGCCTTTGCTGACGCCAATGACCGCCAGCAAAGCCCGCCAGGACGGTGCGTCGCTATCGCGTTGACGTTCCGGCTCGGGCACGTTCGAACCTTTACCGGGCAGCACCCGGCACGCTGTCTGTCCCGTGCTCAAGTCGACTCGGACGTCCTATGAACTAGGGATTGACGCCTCGCTGCGAACCCCAATACTCGTCAGGAGTGTTTGTGCCATGGGGAAGGGGGCTGCCACGCGCAGTGCCCCCAGCATTGAGGACGTGCCGTGAACCACCGCTTATTCGCCCCCGCCAGTTCACTGGCCAAGGTGCTGCTGATTTCACTGCTCGCCTCTTGCGGCGGTGGTGGTGACAACCCACCCCCCGCCCCGGTGAGCCAGGCGGACGCGCTCAGCGAACGCAAGAAGGCGCTGGCCACGTTCGTGCCGACCACGCCGATCCCGGCCGATGCGAACGTGAGGGGCATGTTCTCGGGGGTCAACAACTGGCCGTTGATCCCTGTCCATGCGGTGCTGATGCCCGATGGCCGCGTGCTCAGCTACGGAACGAACGGCAACGGCACGCAGACCGGCAAGTTCATCTACGACGTCTGGGACCCGGAGGGCGGCCTGAACGGCGGCCACCTGACGCTGCCCAACACCACACCGACCGACCTGTTCTGCAGCACCCAACTGGTGCTGCCGCAAGGCGATGCTGTGTTCATCGGCGGTGGCGACAACTGGAATACGACGGTTCCCAACTCCACCAACAACCAGGGCAACAACAACTCGAACCGTTTCACGCTGGCGACGAATGCACTGACGCCCGGTAACAACATGAACCGGCCGCGCTGGTACGCGACCTCCACGACGCTGGTGAACGGCGAAACCCTGATCGCCGGCGGCGCGGGCGGCGCCGATGCCTGGGAGGTGCGCGGCACGAACGGCGTGTTCCGGCTGCTCAACACCCAGTCGATGTGGATCGACTACTACTACCCGCGCAACTTCGTGCGGCCCGACGGCAAGGTGATCGGCATCAGCGCGAACGGATTCATCTTCAACGTCAACCCGACCGGCACCGGCTCGGCGAATTGGCTTGCAGACCTGCCAGCACCGTACTTCGCTTCCGATACCACCGCAGTGATGTACCAACCTGGCAAGGTGATCCAGTTCGGGGGCGAATCGAATGCGGCGGTCTTGATCGATATCAGTTCGGCAGAGGTCGGCATCAGCAAGCCCACCATTACGCCGACCGCTCCGCTGTCGTCGCAGCGGCGTCTCGTTTCGGGCACCGTGCTGCCCGACGGCAAGGTGCTCGCCACCGGCGGCAGCTCGGTGTGGAACGAGATGACGAACGTCAATTACACCGCCGAAATCTGGAACCCGACCACCGGCCAATGGACGGTGGGTGCTGCCGGCGTGCGCGCCCGGCTGTACCACAACATCGCCCTGCTGCTTCCTGATGCCACCGTGATGGTCGGCGGCGGCGGCGCCCCGGGACCCCAGATCAACACCAACTTCGAGCTCTACTACCCACCTTACCTGTTCGGCCCGAACGGCACGCTCGCCGCCCGCCCGACGATTGCCACTGCGCCGACGGTGCTCGACATCGGCCGCACTTTCAACGTCACGCTCGGCGCCGCCGGCACAGCCAGCCGTGTCGTGCTGGTCAAGACCGGTTCGGTGACGCACGGCAACAACATGGAACAGCGCTTCGTCGAGTTGCCCTTCACCGCGAACGGCACCTCGCTGTCGGTGCAGGCGCCGTCGCGCGCCGGTGAAGCCACGCCAGGCTTCTACATGCTTTTCGTGCTGAACGCGGCGGGGGTGCCGTCGGTTTCGAAGATCGTGCGCATGAATATCGCAGCGGTGGCCAACCCGGCGATCACACCGACTCTGCTGAACCCGGGGGCCCGCAGCACAGCGGTCGGGACGGCCGTGAACCTGCAGTTGGTGGGCGCCGATCCGAATGGTGATGTGCTGGGGTACGGCGCCACGAATCTGCCACCGGGCCTGGTACTGAGCCCAACCACCGGCCTGATTACTGGTGCACCCACCACACCGGGCACCTTTGCCGTCACAGCAGCGGTCAGCGACGGTGTGAATTCGACGACGGTGAACTTCACCTGGACCGTGACGGGCACGCCCGCTCTGGTGGTGAATGTGCCAGTGTTGCCCACCGCCCAGCAGTCGGGGGCCGTGGCCACCTTCACCGCCACCACGACGAACGCCATCAACCCGCGCTACAAGTGGAACTTTGGCGACGGCACGCCCGAGACGGCCTACTCCACCGTCGCCACGGTGACGCACACCTACACGCTGCCCGGGCGCTACTTCGTCACCGTGACCGCGATCGACGACCGGAACGTCGAACAGCGCCAGACCGTGCAGCAAACGATTTACCTGCCCGGCACGGCGCAAAAACCCGCCGCTTCTGCGACCCTGGCGCTGCAGCAGCCAGCCACCGGCAACGCCCGTCTGTGGGTGGTGAACGCCGACAACGACACCGTCTCGGTGTTTGACGCCGTGACGCGCGCCAAGCTGGCCGAAGTGGCCGTCGGCGCCGCGCCGCGGACGCTTGCCGTAGCGCCGAGCGGCATGGTGTGGGTCACCAACAAGCAGGGCGCCAGTGTCACCGTGATCGATCCGGCGACCTTCGCGATCAACCGCACCCTGGCTTTGCCGCGCGCTTCGCAGCCCTATGGCGTGGCGATGGCGCCGGTTGGTGGCTTTGCCCTCATCGCGCTCGAGGGAAGTGGTCAACTGCTGAAGTTCGACACCACCACCTACGCTCAGATCGGTGCGCCATTGAATGTGGGGCCGAACGTCCGCCATGTGTCGATCAACGCGAGTGGCAGCACCGCCTTCGTCTCGCGTTTCGTCACTCCGGCATTGCCTGGCGAGGCCACAGCGGCTGTCAACACCACCGGCGTCGGGGGCCAGGTCGTGATCGTGAATACTGGCGCGATGACGCTGGCCAGCACCATCATGCTTGCTCACAGCGAAAAAATCGACGCCGAAAACCAGGGCCGCGGCATTCCCAACTACCTGGGCGCTGCCATGATTTCGCCCGACGGCACGCAGGCCTTCGTGCCCTCGAAGCTCGACAACATCAAGCGCGGCACGCTGCGCGACGGCCTGGCGCTGAATTTTCAGAACACCGTGCGCGCTGTCAGCTCGCGCATCAACCTGGCCACCGGTGTGGAAGACCTCAGCACGCGCATCGACCACGACAACGCGAGCATGGCCAGTGCAGCGGCTTATGACCCGAGAGGCAACTACCTGTTCGTCGCGCTGGAAACAAGCCGCCAGGTGGCAGTGATCGATGCCTTCACGCGCACCCAGCTGTTCCGCATCGACACCGGCATGGCGCCTCAGGGGCTGGTGGTGTCGAGCAACGGCAATACGCTGTACGTCAGCAACTTCATGAGCCGCAGCGTCAGTGTGTTCGATCTGACGGGCCTGATGACCCAGGGGCTGGCGAACCTGCCGCTGCTTGCGACGTTGAACTCGGTGGCAACGGAAAAACTCGCCGCGAACGTGCTGCTGGGCAAACAACTTTTCTATGACGCTGCCGACATCCGTCTGGCGCGCGACCGCTACATGAGCTGCGCCTCGTGTCACAACGACGGCGGCAGCGACGGGCGGGTCTGGGACCTGAGCAGCCTGGGTGAAGGCCTGCGCAACACCATCCACCTGCGCGGCCGTTCCGGCATGGGCCAAGGCCTGCTGCACTGGAGCGGCAACTTCAATGAAGTGCAGGACTTCGAGGGGCAGATTCGCAACCTCGCCGGCGGCACCGGACTGATGACGAACGCACAGTTCAACACCGGCACGCGCAACCAGCCGCTGGGCGATCCGAAGGCCGGCGTGAGTGCCGATCTGGATGCATTGGCCGCTTACGTGAATTCGTTGACCCAGTCCGACCTCAACCCGCTGCGCAATGCCGATGGCACACTGACGGCCAGCGGCGTGGCCGGCGCGGCGGTGTTCAACGCCAGTTGCGTGTCTTGCCACTCAGGCCCGGGCTTCACCGACAGCATCTCGCGCAACGTCGGCACGCTCAAGGTCAGCAGCGGCAACCGCCTGGGTGGCGCGCTGAACGGCATCGACACCCCGACCCTGCGTGACGCTTGGGCCACAGCGCCCTACCTGCATGACGGCTCAGCCGCAACCGTCGAGGCGGCTATCCAGGCGCATGCCGGGGTGACGCTGAGCGCCGCCGACCTCGCCTCGGTTTCATCCTATGTGAAGCAGATCGGCCGCGAAGAGGCCGGTTCGGCACCGCCGGCGACCACCGCCCGTTATGTGCGCCTGGAAGCCCTGACGGAAGTGAATGGCAACCCTTGGACGACGATGGCCGAGTTCAACCTGCTCGACGCCAACGGCGCGGTCGTGCCGCGTGCCGGCTGGCTGGTGAGCGCCGACTCAGCCGAAACCGACGCGCCGGCAACCAATGCCATCGATGGATTAGGCACCATCTGGCACACCCAATGGCGGACCGCGAACCCACCACCACCGCACAATTTCACCGTCAATCTTGGCGCCAACGTGCAGGTCGGCGGCTTCCGCTACCTGCCACCGCAAGGCACCAACAACAACGGCCAGATTGCCAATTGGCGCTTCCACACCAGCCAAGACGGTGTGAACTGGACAGTCGCGGCGCAGGGCACCTTTGCCAACACGATTGCCGAGAAGACGGTGACTCTGGTCACCGCGCCGCCACCCGTGAATCAAGCCCCCACACTGGCGCTGGTGGCAGACCAGACCAGCGTCACTGGCGCCGCCGCCGCACTCACGCTGGCCGGCGCCGACCCTGATGGCGACCCGCTCACCTACACCGCGACCGGACTGCCCGCAGGCCTGGCGATCAATGCCGCGACTGGCGTGATCAGCGGCACTCCGACAACGGTGGGGGTGTCCACCGTGACGGCGCAGGTCGCCGATGGTCGCGGTGGCGTGGCGCCGCGCACCTTCACCTGGACCGTGAGCGCTGCACCGGCGGGCGGCACCGGCCTGGCCGGCGCCTATTTCAACAACATGACGTTGACCGGCACGGCGGTGTTGAACCGTGTCGAAGCGGTGAACTTCAATTGGGGCACGGCGTCTCCCGGCCCGGGCGTGAACACGAACCGGTTCTCCGTGCGTTGGACCGGCACCGTGATGGCTGCGGCCACTGGTGCGTACACGTTTCAGACCGTGTCGGACCAGGGCGTGCGCCTGTGGGTGAACGGTGTAGCGCTGATCGACAACTGGGTCGCGCACACCTCAACCACCGATACCAGCGCGCAGATCAATCTGGTGGCTGGTCAACGCTACACCGTGACGCTGGAATACTTCGATCAGACTGGCTCGGCGGTGATGCGGCTTCGCTGGCAAAGGCCGGCGACGGCCGGCTTCGTGGCGATTCCAACGGCAAGTCTGTACCCGGAATGAAGCCTGGCGCGTGCGGCGCGCGGCGTGGGCCTCGCACGGTCTTCGTGTCAGGCCCGCGCCTGTCGCTCAGGGCGTCGGCAAATGCCGCAATCGGCTCGCAGTCACGCGTGCTTGCGTCCGAGGGCCGCGTCGACGTGCAATTGAACCGCCCCGGCGAGTGCATCGACATGCGGTTCCTGGAACATGCTGTAGTGACCCCCGGGAACATCCACGCACTCAATCTGCCCTTCAACTCGCGGGCCCCAACCCATCATCGGGTCAAGGTACAGGTTGACGAACGGCTCGTCTTCCACCTCGCCGTTGCCGGTGGTCGCGCGCACCAAGAGTACGTTCCCCCTGAGCACACCCCGCTCGACGTGGCCCGCTTCGACAAATGGATAGATCTGCTCGACGGTCAGCGCGCGCAGCGCCGCTGGAGGCTCGTTGCCACTGTCGAGGCAGCGCTGCAGCGCTGCGGCCCTGCGACGATTGCGAGCGGCAGCCACCCGGGTGCCGACTTGCCTGGCGGTCAAGCGCACGAGGCTTGCAGCGAAGTCGATCACCGCGCGCGTGGTTCGGAGCGGGTGCGCGAACGAGGCCTTTGCCGCCAGATCGACTGAAAAGGACCTGATGCGACCGGCCGTGAAGCGCCCGATGCGCGGCTGCGCGGCGACATCGGTCGCGTCAAGCAACAGCACCGTTGCAATCGTCTCGCCCTGCTGCTGCAGTTGCCGAGCCACCTCGAATGCGATCACGGCACCGGCGCACAACCCACCCAGCACGTAAGGCCCTTGCGCCTGAACGGCACGGATTGTCGTCACATAGTGCGCGGCAAGTTGCGCGAACCGGGTGTGGACCATGCAGAGTCCATTCCCGGCCATTGGGCTCAACCCGTAGACCGGGCCCTCGGTGCGCAGGCGATGCGCCAGGGTCCGATAGACGAGCGTCTCGCCTTGGCCATCGTGAATGAAGAAAATCGGCACCGTGCCGCTGCCGGCACGTATCAGCGAAAGCGACTCCAGGCCCTTGATGGCGCTCCCGCTCAACAGCGCCGCCATCTGCGCGATCGTGGGGGCCTGGAAGATGATGTTCAGCGCAACCCGAGTAGAAAACTGCGCCTGCAATCGGGTCTGCAGCTGAACCACCAGCATGGAGTGACCACCAAGCTCGAAGAAGTTGTCGAACACACCGATGTGGTCAACGCCCAGCACCTCGCGCCAGTGCTGCCATACCGACTGCTCGATCGGATTGCGCGGCGCGACCTTCGTGTTGCCAGCCGCGGCGGCGCCAGGCAACGGCGCGGGCAGCGACATCCGATCGATCTTTCGGTTCGGCAACATTGGAATCGCGTTGAGCACCACGACGTGCTGTGGAATCATGTAGTCGGGCAACTGCGCGCGCAGCTGCGCCGTGAACGTGCGCTCGTCAAGTTCAGCGCCCGCCTTGAGCACCACATAGGCGACCAGCCGTACATCGCCGGGCCGGTCTTCGCGGGCTATCACAACCGCCTGTGACACCGCTGCGGACGCACGGCAGACCGCCTCGATCTCGCCCGGCTCGATGCGATAGCCACGCACCTTGACTTGAAAGTCGAGCCGGCCCAAGTGCTCGAGCAGCCCGTCATTGCGCCAGCGGGCGCGGTCGCCGGTGCGGTACAGCTTGCGGTTCGGTCCGGCGCTCAGCGTGTCCTGGATGAAGCGCTCGCCATTCAGCTCGGGGCGGTCGACGTAGCCGAGTGAAACACCCTCACCACCAATACAAAGCTCGCCCGCCACCCCGATCGGACATATCTGCTCCAAGGCGTCCAGAATCCACACGGTGGTGTTCGCGATCGGCCGACCGATCGACACACCCGTTTCTGCGAGCGTCGAGGCGTCGACTTTCCAGGCCGTGGACCACACGGTGGTTTCAGTCGGCCCGTACAGGTTCCAGACTTCTGCGCAGCGCGCCAACATCGTTTTTGCCAGATCGCTTGGAAGCGCTTCGCCGCCGACCAGGGCCTTGAAGCCCGGCGCGGGGCACCAAGTGGTGTCGAGCAGCAAGCGCCACAGCGCGGGCGTAGCCTGCAGGCAGGTCGCCGATGTTTCTTCAAGCAACTGCCCGAGCAGAGTCCCGTCGAGTGCGGTGTCACGCCCTACCAGCAGCACTTGCGCGCCCACGCTCAAAGGCAGCATGAGTTCGAGCACGGCAATGTCGAACGACAAGGTCGTCACAGCGGCCAGAACGTCATCACGCTTCAAGCCGGGCTCCTGGGTCATGCTGGTGAGGAAGTTCACCACCGTGCGGTGTGGCACCGCCACGCCTTTGGGTTTGCCGGTCGACCCCGAGGTGTAGATCACGTAGGCCACATCATCAGGACCGGCGCTGGGTTCGTCAGCGCCGGGCGGGCGGGCGTCCAAAAGCAGCTCGTTGGTGTGCTGATCAAGCATGAACAGGCGCTCGGCGGCATCGTCGCACCATGCCAGCGGGGCATTGCTGACACCCGACTGCGTGACCAGCAAATCCAGTTGCGCGTCGGCGGCGCAATAGTTCAGCCGCGCGCTGGGAAAGCTTGGGTCGAGCGGCACATAGGCTGCGCCCGACTTCAACACGGCGAGCATCGCCACCAGCATGTCGGCGCTGCGGGGCAGGCACAGGCCGATGCGCTGGCCCGGTTTGGCGCCGCGCAGACGCAGCGCGCACGCGAGCCGGTTTGAGCGTTGGTTCAGCTCGGCATAGTTCAGCTGCGTTGCGCCGCAGCGCACCGCCACGCGCTCGCCAGACAGAACGGCCTGGCGTTCGAAGGCGCTGTGCATGCGCTCCCGCGTTGGGTAGTCGCTGCGCGGACGCTGTAGCGCCAACAGCGCCTGCCGTTCGGCATAGGGCAAGCCGTTCAGGCGAGCCAGTGGCGTGCCCGGCTGCCACACCGCCGCGCGCAACAACGACTCGTACATGCCCATCCAGCGCTTGATGCTGGACGCGTCGAACAGGTCGGTGTTGTACTGGCACTCCAGGCGCAGCCCGAGCCCCTGCGGCACCACATTGACGAACAATTCAAAGTTCTCGTAGTCGCGCGGATTCGATTCGATGGCAACCTTGAGGTCCGCAAACGCACCGCTTCGGGTATCCACGCCGGGGTCGAGGTTGAACATCACGCTGACCAGCGGCAGCCGGCTTGCGTCACGCCGAACGCGCAACTGCTTGAGCAGCGAGCCGTAGGTCACGGTCTTGTGGTCGAACGCGTCCAGCAGCGTGGCGCTGGTGACGCGGGCAAAGGCATCGAAGGGCTGCCCAGCATCGGCCGCCACCCGCACAGGCAGGAGATTGACGCAATGCCCGATCAGGCGTGTCATGCCGCTGACCCATTGGCCGGCGACGGGCACACCGATGACCAGGTCTTCCTGCCCGGTCAAGCGGTGCAATAGGAGGGCAAACGCGCCGAACAGGCTCGCAAACAGGGTGACGCCAAGGTTCGCGCCGAGTTTTCGCACATCGGCGAGCAGCGCCGCATCGAGGGGGTGGTCAATGCGGCTGGCCTTGAAGCTGCGCTGCGCCGCGCGCGGACGGTCCGGCACGAGGTCGAGCACCGGTAGCACAGCGCCGGCGAAACGACTGAACCAGTAAGCTTCATCGGCCGCCCGTTCTGGGGAAGTCGCCAGGGCGATCTCCCAGGCCACATAGTCGCCATAACGGGGCGCCGGGTCGGGACTGGGGGCAGCACCGATCTGTTCGGCATACAGGGCAGCCAGGTCTTCGACCATCACGCCCCACGACCAGCCGTCGCAAACGATGTGGTGCGCCGTGATCAACACCACATGTTCGGTACTGGCGAGCCGGCACAGCAAGGCCCGCAGCAGCGGTCCGTGTTCGAGCGAGAACGGCGTGCGCACCGCATCCCGCGTGAATCGTTCAAGGGCCTGTTCGCCCTCCGTGGCGCTCAGCCCGCCAAAGTCAGCAAACCCGGTGGTGAACCTGGCTGCGGACTGCACCAGCATCTCGGTGCCGTTTGCCGCGATGGTGGCGCGCAAGGCGTCATGACGCGCCCACAGGCCATTGAGCGCGCCCTCCATTGCCCGCCGGTCGAGTGGGCCGCTCAGGCGCAGGCTCACCGATTCGTTGAACGCGAGCGACGCCTCAGGGCTCAAGCGGTCGGCCAGCCAGATCTCGCGCTGCGCCTCACTCGTCGGGACGGTGCACTCGACCAATCCTTCTGCCAACGGGTCTGCCGCCACCGCGCGGCGCGGCATCGGGGCCAGCGGACCGGCAGAAGCGCCATGACCGCTCAAATCCGACGCAGGCATGGTGCTCGATGTGAAGCGCCTGAGGGCGAACTCGGTGGTCATCACGGTTCAGGTGCGTCTAACGCCTGCCGCCGCCGCAATCCCGCGTGCCCGCGGCGCCGTGCGTTCCAATAGACCAAGTCGAGTTGATCGACCACCCGGTCGCTGCGGAAATGGTCTTCGAAGCGCCGCCGCCCGGCACGACCCATCGCACGCAGCTCTGACTCGCTCAGGCTACGCACCGCATTCGCCAGTGCGGCGGCGTCTTCCGGATCGACCAGGCGTCCACTCACACCGTCGGCGACGACATCGCGCAAGCCACCCACAGCTGTGGCCACCACTGCGCAACCAGCGCGCATGGCCTCCACCGCGACGAGCGAAAACGCCTCCCAGCGCGATGAGATGACCACGACGTCTGCAGCGGCGTAGTAGGCGGCAATCTGATCACGCCTCAGCCAGCCGACGATGCGCGCATTGGGCGGCAGCGCCGAGAGGCCGTCGTCAGCCACCACCGGACTGCCCACGATCAGCGCGAACGCCTGCCCCTCGAGCCGGCGCAGTGCCGCATACAAGAGGTCGACGCCTTTTTGCCGGTCGAGTCGCCCGACGAACAGAACGCGCCGCTGACCGGCCGGCCAGTGCGCACGCGCACTCTCCACATCGGCAAGCGCATCGACGTCACGGATGCCGTTGTTGACCAGCGCCAGGCGCTCGGGCGCGATGCCAATGCGCTGCCCCGCCGCCAGGTCATGGGACGACACGCACACCACCTTGTCGCACCATCGCGACCAGACACGCTCGACCCACTCAAACACCCGGTTCGCCGCCGCATGACCTTCACGATCGAACGCCCAGCCGTGCGAGCAGTAGACGAGCCGTGGCCGCGACGCCCGCATCGCGAGCCAGGGGCGCAGCGCAAAGCCCGCGAAGGTGGAATGCAGGTGCACCACATCGGGCTGCCATTCGCGCATCTGCGCCAGTGCCACCCGCACCATGCGCCAGGTATTGATCAAACGCCCCCACTTGCCCGCCGCGGCGCGGAAATGTCGCTGCTGGGCCGACGGCACGCGCTGCAACTGCAAGGCGTGCGCATCGGGCAGGACCACCCGAACCGCCATTTCGCCGCGCCGCGCCATTTGAAGCGAGGCCACGTCATCGATGTAGCTTCCGACGCCACCCTTCGCTGTTTCGGCAACATGGAGGATCTTCAGGCGAGCTCCGGCCGGGGCCGGCGCCGAGGCGGTGACAGGGTTCGTGTTCATGCGAATTGCGTGGCCAGGATCTGATTGAAGTGGCGCGCCGCCTTGTCCCAGCCGAACTGCGCCGCCCGCCCATGGCCGGCTGCACGCAACTCGGCGCGCAGCGCCGCCGATTCGAGGAGGCGACGCAACTGCCTGGCCAGCGTGGCCGGATCGGTCGGGTCACAGTACAGGGCAGCGTCGGCACAGACTTCAGGCAGCGAACTCGTGTTGGCAACAATCACCGGGCAACCACAGCACATCGCCTCGAGGGGCGGCAGGCCGAAGCCTTCGTAGAACGATGGAAACACGAAGCACACCGCGTTTTCATAGAGCGCGCGCAACTGCGCATCGGAGACAAAACCGGTGCTGATCAGGCGCGGGTCGACCATTTCCACGTCGGCAAAGACGCGGCTGTTGCCGCCACCCGCTGCCACCAGCAACAGGTTGGGGTCGTCGATCAGGGCGAGGGCGTTGAGCACCGCACCAAAATTCTTGTTCGGCGAGCGGTTCCCTACCGCCAGCACGTAGCGCCGCCCTTGCAGACCGAGGCGCTCGATCACGCTGTGGTCGGCGGGCAGGCGCAGAATCTGTTCACCACCTTCGTGAATCACCTCGATGCCGCGGGCGCGCCTGCCGAGGTGGCGCGTGAGTTCGTCGGCACTGAACTTGGAAACACTCGCCACCACCCGGGCACGCCGCATCAACGCCGCCAGTAGAACGCGGTACCAGCTGCGAAAAGCCAGGCTGAAGTTCGTCGGGTTGGCCAGGGTGGCGGCATCGTGAATCACGACCAGCTGATTTTCTCGAAAGGCCGGCGCGGTGTTGCACAGGCTCACCAGCGGCCGGTCGCCGGCGGCCCTGGGCAGTTCGGTCTGTTCCCACCATTGGCCGCGGCGCGCGCCGGTGCTGATCAACTGCGCGTCACGCAGACCTTGTGGAAGCTGGATGTTGGCCGCACCCGGAACGGCCAGTTGCAGCGCGGCAGTGCCTTCGGGCGCAGGTTGGCCTTGCCGCATCACGGCCGCCAACAATTCGATGGCGAATCGGTCGACGCCTGAGGGGCTTCGACCCAGAAAGCGGCCGTTGTAGAGCGCGGCAGTCATGAGCGCGCCTCGGCCGACATGGAACCCGCGCACAGCGAAGTGCGAGCGCGATCAATCAATTTGCACCCCTTCCAGCGTGACGAGGCGCGGCAAGACGAACACGACCGGGCGCGCACTCTCGAGTTGCGAGCGCAGTTCCAACCGGGATGCCGCCACGGTGACGGCTCCGCTCGTCCACTGGCACGGCGCGGGTGAGGCAACGAGCGGCGGATCGGCGAGTGCCGCCGTGCGAACCCGCACGCGGCCGCCGCGGACTCCCTCGCGGCCCCAGACGAACACCAGCGAGCGGCCGGACTCCTGATAAACCGCCACCGTCACCCCGCCATGGCGAAGCACCTGGCTCGGGCGGCCGGCGATGACGGCACCGAACTCGCGCACCGCACAGCCGCTGGGTCGCTCGCTGCCGTCCCGCCGCAACAGACCGAAGCGTTGTTCCCGTTCGTTCGCGTCGTCGCCACTGTCAATCGTTTCGTAGAACCACACGCCCTTGAGCCAGGCGCGCTGGCTGGCTTCAAGCAACAGGCGCAGCGTGAAGGTGGCGGCGTTGTCTTCGCTCACTTCGCAGGCACCCTTGTGCATCGGCCAACCCACTTCCGTGAGGAAGATGGGCATTTCGCGCCCGGCCGCCTTGGTCAACAGAATCTGAAGCCGCTCAAGTCGGCGCAGCATTTCGTCGGCGCCGACATTGGCACGGTCGCAGTGGTTGTACAAGTGCACCGACACCCCATCGGCACCATCCAGCAGCCCAAGCGCCAGCGCTTCGTTCATCCAGCGCCAATCGGGAAAGTCTTCGCCAATGCCGCCAACCAGCACCAGCACGCCAGCGTCGACCGCCTTGATCGTCTGGCGCGTGGCTCTGGCTAGGCGAACATAGTCGGCGGCACCACCCTGCGCGCCGCCGGCTGCGTTGGCGCCGGCCTTCAGGTTCCATTCGTTCCAGATCTCGACCATTCGCACCCGCAAGCGAGTTTGGCCAACCAGCCAGGCCGCCTGTTTGGCGAAGGCACTCACAGCAGAAGGCGTGCTGGGCTGGCCGCCGGCGTCGTAGCGCGGGTGGCCATAGCCCAGGATGAGCAAAGGCGAAATTGCCGGCAGCTGGTTCCACCAGGCTTGGCGGGTGAACTCGGCACCGTTTCGAATCGCGAAGTTGCCTTTGCCATCTTCGATCTCGTTCCAGAACATCTCGTCCCGCGTCGAGTCGATCCGCGCGGCCTTGACCCATTCGATCACTCGGGTCGCGTTCACGCTGCGGTCATAGGCAAAGTGGGTCTGTACCCCCAAAATCAGCCGCTCGCTCGGTGCCGGCGCGGCAAGAGCGGCGCAGCCCGCCAACAGGCTCATCGCCATCAGACCGGCGGCCACCAGCGGCGCGGCGCGGCCCTGCTTCATGCGCGCTCCCCGGTCGCTGACACCGCCGCAAACGCGCGACCATAGATCAGGCCAAACACGGCGCAAAAGAACGACTGCTCGACCATGTTGATCGACAGGCCATAGCCGTACGCGATGATCAGCAGGCCCGCCCAGACAAAGGCGCGTGCATCGCGGGCATCGCCGCGGCCCACGATGGCGAGCAAGGCGAAGCCAAGGTAACCCACGCCAGCCACACCGAAAGTGACGAAGAAGTACACGAAGATGCTGTCGCCGGAGTTTGGAACGAATTTCTGATCGGGTTGGTCCAGCGCGGTGCCGATGCCACCCGGGCCGACACCGGTCAGCGCTCCGAAGCCATCGGGCAGCAGGTCATAAGCGGAGGGCCACATCCAGGCAAAGCGGTCCCAAAGTGACAACAACAACTCCGGCACCTCGGTCGAGGCCTCTGGCACACGAACGATCATGAAAACGGTGGGCAGCAAGCAGGTCAGCATGAGCAACGCGGCAGCGATCCAGCAGCCGAGCTTGAAGCTGGTGTCAGACCGGTCAGCCAGCACCAACCAGAGTGCAGCGATGCCAAAGCCGGCAACCATGCCTTTGCTGGTTGTCAAGAAGATCGCCGCCATGCCAAGAGTTGCCACCAGCGCACGCCACCAGATCGACGGCGACAGCGCAATCACCATCACGCCGCACAGACCGATCACCATTGCGGCATCGAATGACGCTCTGGCGAAGCCGGGCAGACGACTGACGCCGCCGGTCATCCACCACTGGCGGGTGGATTCGGCCGCACCGAACGCGGTCTCGTAGCGCAGCCCAGCCCATGGCATGTCACCGATGATGGCATTGATGAACACGCCCAAAACGCTGACCGTAAAGAATGCGGCCATGGCGCGCAGAAATTGCGGGAAGTGCCGCTCGACAGCGGGGAAAACAGCCACGCCGTAGAGCAACGGAATGAAGATCTTCACGCCGAACAATCGCTGGAACAACGTGCCGCCGAGCAACAGGCCGATGCAGACGTGAACGGCGAGCAGCCAGACCATGAGAACCAGCCCGGGCGCCGGCCGGCGACGGTGCAGCAGCGGCATGAGCACGCCCCAGGCCACCCCGGTGAGCGCCAGCAGGTCACGACCATAGAGCAGATTCTGCAGGCCGACCGTCGCCAGCCCCGCGCGAAGCGGGCCTTCGACCACGTAGGTGGCAAGCCACGCGATGAAAACCCACACGCTCAGGCGGCTCATGTTCTCGGCGTCAAGGGGCGCACCATGCGCGGCCGCGCCGGCAGTCTGGGTGCGGCTGTAAGCGGGCGTCATGGCTCGGCCCTCGACGCCGCGGGGTCGTTAGCCCCCTGAGACGTACCATGCGGTGCGCTGAGCCCCGTGCTGTCGGTCCGGCCCACATCAACCGGTCGTTGCAGCACGCGCCGATAAATGACTTCGTACTCGTCCAGCATGCGCTGCGGGTCGAGGAAACGCGCCACCGAAGCACGGCCCGCTGCGCGCATCGATTCGAGCAGCGAGGGATCGCGCATCAGGCGCAGCATGGCTTGCTCAAGCGCGCCGCCTTCATCCGGCTCGAACAACAGGCCATTGACCTCATGACGGATGATCTCGGCAATGCCGCCGCGCCGTGCACCGATCACGGGCGCACCCGACGCGATCGCCTCAAACACGACCAGCCCCAACGGTTCATTCCACAACGACGGGACGACACACACATCGATCTGGGCAAAGAACTCGCTCGGATTCACATGCCCGACAAAAGAAATCCGGTCCGATGCATAGCTGCGCTTGAGCTGTTGCACAAGCTCGTCTTTGCCGGTGCCAGCGATCAACAACCGCAGGTTCAGCGAGCGGTCGGTTGCGAGGCGCAGGAAGGCCTGCGTCAGACGTTCAACCCCCTTGATTTCAGTCAGGCTGCCGATGTAGCCGAACGTGAATCGGTCTCGGGCCGGGCGCCCGTTGGCGAGCGGCATGGCATGAGCGTTGTGAACCACGGCGCGAACGTCAGCCTGCGCAAACAATCCCTGCCGAAGATGGATATCCAGCACCGCCTGGCTCACGCCCACCACAGCGCTGACCGCATTCGAGGCACGCCGGTGCGGCAGCCTGAAAAGGCTGCAGCCCCGGCACGGGTGCGTACAGCACGCACCTCGGCGAAACATCGTCACCCTCGGACACAGCGTGTAATAGTCGTGCAGCACCTGGACCAGCGGAAGTTTGCGCTGCCGAGCCAGGCCCCAGATCGCGACCGACAAGCCGGCGAGGTTGTGGCAGACGATCAAATCGGGGTGAACCTCATCGATCACTCGCGCAGCCTGCCGTCGCATCGCCAGGTTGAAGCTGTCCAGTGCATGCCAGGTCATGCGTGCCCATGCGGGCCGAGCCTTCGGTGGGAAATGAGCGTAGATATTCCTCTGGCTGATTCGGTGCACCGGCACTCCGTCGACCCACTCATGAAGCGTGCCGTCACCGCCATGGGTGGTGAGGATCGATGCCTCTTGCCCTCGCTGCAAGAACCCCCGCACCATGGCGGAAAGCGCCACTTCGGCGCCGCCGCCGATGTCGGGCGCATACAGGCTGTTGACGTAGAGGACTTTCAAGGGCTGGCGACCCGGCCGGTCGCGTGGCGGACCCGCGGAATTGCCGTCGGGTTTCGCACTTCGGTCGTCACTGTCGGGGCAGGCCGGCATGTTCACGGCGATTGACGCATCGAGCGCCAGATGACGAAGCCGATCACCGCAACCAGGACGAGTTGGCTCGCGTACGTGGCCACCACGGCGCCTTGCCAGCCCAGCTGGGGCACGAGGGTCATGTTGAGAGCGAAGCACGACAGGGCGACCACAACCTGCACGACACTGCGCGTGCGCTGCCGATCCGCGCCGGTCAGGGCTTCGGAGAGCACGCTTTGAGTCATCAGCAGAAGCGGCAGCAGGGCCAGCGCTTGCAGGATCTCCACGGACAGGCGGTACTGTTCCCCGAGTGCCCAGACGACAAGCGGCGACGCGAAGTAAATCAAGGCCGCCAAGGCTACGCAATACACACAACCCAACCATGCGACGCGCACCGCAAGTTTCATCGTGGCCGACAAGCCGCTCGCGCCGCCAGCGCGGAAGAACATGCCTTGGGTCGCCATCAGGACCGCCATCACCGGGCTGAACGCCATGAAGACCAGCCGGTAAGCCGCAGTGTACTGACCGTTGATGTCTGCAGACTCATAGCGCGCCAGCACGGCCTTGTCGATGTCCGTGTAGACGCTGTTTGCCGACAGGCCGATCGAAAACAGAATGCCCACCTTGAGTTCGCTCACGGCCAGCCGCCAGTTCAACGTCGGCCAGCCGATTTGCCGGACGGTGACATGCAGCACCACCCAGGCGGCCAGCACGCCTGAGAACAGGTGCATCGCCGCCCAGAGAATGACGCCGTGCTCGGACAGGAAAGCGTAGAAGATGACCGCGGCGCACAGCCTCACCGCCGCCTGAACGGTGTAGAAGGCCCCCGAGAACGCGTGCCGGTCCAGGCCATAGAAAACATGCGCCGCGATGTCGATGAGCTTGGTCACCAGGATTTCCGAGGTGCCCAGCAGGAGGATCAGGCCCAGCAATGAAGAATCGCGCAGAAACAGCGGACCCGCCAGTGCAGCCAGGGCGACAAGCACTGCTGCTGAAACCAGCGCCACCATCAGAGCATTGCCGAAATAGAGCGCGGGCGCGGCTTCGGCACGTGCGAGCCGCATCACCATCACATTGCCCGCACCCACGCCCGAGAAGGGCAACAGCGCCGACGTGATGGCCAACACACCGGCCATGCGACCAAAATCATGCGCCCCAAGGGCGCGGGCGATCAGGATGAACTGCAGGCCCTGCAACACCGACGAGGTGAAATGCGCGCCCAACATGTGAAGGGCGTTGCGCCGCAGCGGCGCCAAACTGAACGTCGAGCTCATCGCACGCCCAGTCGCCGCGCCACCGATTGCGGTGAGTTGGATGCTGCGCACGATCCGGCTTCAGATCGTGAATGCCCAGCAGCAGTCGGCCGGGTAATGCCAACATCGCCCCGGACACGGGCCGACCGCTCCCGGCCTTCAAACCGAATCGGATGCATAGGTCGAGAGTACCGAATCGCGAAACCGATCTTCCCCGAACCGCTCGAGGGCGACTCTCTTGGCGGCGGACCCGATGCGCCGGCGCAGTTCGGGCGAATGAATCAGGTCGGCAATGGCATACCGAATCATCACGCTGTCGCGGCAAAGGAAGCCTGTCGCCCCATTGCGAATCAGCGCACGCGCCGCAGGGGAGTCGACCGCGACGCAAGGCAAGCCCAGCGCCATTGCCTCGACGAGTTGTCTGCGTGTTTCCGGCGTGACTTCCCCCGCCAGGTAGATCCAACCGCAGGCCAGGTGTCGCGCGCGCTCGCGCTCTCCGGTCGCGTCGAACACGCCGACGCCGGCGGCATCGAGCACAGCCTTCGATTCACCCTCGGCGCGCCCGATCCACCTGAATGTCAGGCCGAGTTGCTCATCCCCCAGCAGAATGGCCATCTGCGCAAATTGAAGGGCACTGGCCAGGCTTCTTGCAGGGCCGCTCGTGACCATCAACGGCCGAACCGCTGGACTCAAGAGCGTGCCGGGGAAGACCGAATGGACCGGGCTTTCAATCACTTTGAGTTCATTGGACTTGACTACCGTCACGGCAGCGTCGGGCATGTTGGTGACCAAGATGGCACGATGCGCGGATTCGCGATGAAGCACGCGCGACAAGCCCTGCAACACTGCACCCAATGCCCGGGTCCACCCCGGCAACGTGGCCCCCTGGGGCGAGTAGTACAGCCGCACTTTCGGGTTGGTTTGCAAGGCCGGACCGGCGCCGAGCATCCAGGAGGTCAGCCCGTGCAGATGCACCGCAGTGGGGGGCCGCGCGAGAACGGTGCGCCGAAATACATCGCGGCTTGATTTCCATCGCCTGAGCAAGCCCGGCTCGGCCGAACTGATTGCCACCAGCACCCTGCCATCCAATCGCTCGCGAAAATGCACGCTGCGCGGCTCATCGATCATGACCACACATTGTTCAACCCCAGCCTGCGCCAACGCGTCCGTGGCCGGACGCAAGTACGCGAACACCGTTTCATTGAGCGAACCGACGAGGTGCACGACCCGGTCCGGTGTCCACGCGCCGGACTTGGCAGCGGCCAGCCATGCTTTTCGATCCAGGCGCAGCGCCCGCCCAGACGGCCCCGCAGGCACGGGCAGGCGCGGCATGGACCGGCGCTCAATCCGGTTCAGCTCGAGCATCGATCACCCCCAGGTTTCAGTTCAAAGCGCCGGTAGCATCTTGGCTTTTTCGGCGCGACAGATCGGGCCGAATGAAGCATTCGGCGCGGCAAACGTTCGGACATCAACGGGCACCATCTCTCAACAAAACAACCTTGACCGTCTTCATCAAAAGCAGAATGTCGAGCCACGGCGAGCGAACTTCGACGTAGCGGCGGTCCAGGTCGACACGCTGGTCATAGGTGGTATCGCTGCGGCCACTGACTTGCCACAGCCCGGTGATTCCAGGCCGTACGGAAAGATAGTGCCAGCGCACGTGCCCGTACTTCGTCAATTCCTGAACCGTGATCGGACGGGGACCCACAAGCGACATTTCCCCGCGCAGCACATTGAAGAGCTGCGGCAATTCGTCCAGACTGGTGCGGCGCAGGAAATCACCAATCGGCGTGACGCGCGGGTCGTTCGTCAACTTGCAGTCGCGCTCCCACTCGGCTCGTGCAACCACATCGCGTTCCAGCAGCTCGTTCAGCATCGCTTGCGCATCCATGCGCATGGTTCTGTACTTCAGGCACCGGAACAGCTTCCCGTCACGGCCAACCCGGTAGTGCCCGAACAGAATCGGCCCTCGATCCTGACGCCACACCTGCCAAGCCACCACCAACATCGCCGGCGCCAACGCAATCAGCAAGAGCGCTGCGGCGACGCGATTCACCGAAAGGGCAATTGCCTCGAGCACCCGACTGCGAGTCCACCCAGGCCTGGGAACCGCATCCGCTTGCGCGAGAAGAATCCTGATATCCACACTGCGCTCCCTTGAATTCGCTCATCTGTGGATGATCCGTTTCCAAATCGGGCTGCCCCTACCCGCAGGGTCCCCTCATTCATACGGATCCGATCCAGCCAACAGCACGCCACGTCGGGCGCCATAACCCGCACCTGGCTTGTCCCGTGCAAAGCAGCACAACGCTTCAGCTGTCGCGTCACTCTCGACTTCCATCGCGCGAAGGCGAGGCGCCGCCACAAAAGTCTATGCACTTGGCGTGCCATTGGCTCTCCCTAGAATCGAAGTGCGGATGACCTGTCGCCGGCATTCCCCAGTGCGAACGCTGGCCAGCCGAAGTCGAGCCCGTTTCGTCGAAGGCGTGAACTTGATCTGTGGCAACGCTCGAGCAGCTGACGCCGTTGATGATCGCCAGCGGCGATGCTCCGGCTCCCGCTCGAATCATGTGCAGGGGTCTAGGGCTGGGGGGCAACTTCCAGCCTTGCGGCTCTTTGACATCTGGTTTGCGCCCTCGGCATCAGTGGCGATGCTCCATGAGTTCTTCGCGCCATGGACAGTCGCGGATCGGAGGGCTTCGGTCTGGAGCAGCGGTTCCCGGCGCGTGGTTTCGGGGACGCCTGTTGCCTTGTCGGCCACTTCGACGCCGGCAAGGCCTGTGACAGTCTCGGACAAGGAAGCTCTCCGTGAAAAGCGATTGAAGCCCCGAAGGGGACTGCGCTTTTCAGGCCGCCTGCAGAGGTGCCAGGAACTCCGACCCACGGAAAGACCGAGGGGACTGCGCAATGCAGCATGAATTTTCTCGTGGTTCAGGGCAACCGTCTGTACGGTAGCGAACAGAGTCGGCACGGCAACGCGCTGAACAGGCCGTTGCGTCGCCTGGACGCTTTACTTCAAAAGTCAACCGAACTCAGCGTTGGTTGCGAAGCCCCAGGCGAAAGCCGGCGAAGCGTCGGCTCGGAATGTTCCCGGCTTGTGTGCCCAGTTCGACCGACCTCTCAAAGCACGCGATCGGGGGCGCCCCTCGGATCAGGTGGCTAGTACGTCAACACACAAGTTTAGGAACGTAATGGCGCCCCAGCTTCTGGTCCGCATCCTGCCGAGTGAATTTCCACTCGATGGTTCGCTGCTGGGCGTTTCTCGCTTGCTGCCAGGCATCGACTTCGGAGCGAAGTAC
>JANNKS010000690.1:0-1816 GCA_031396425.1 Rhizobacter sp.
GCTGATTCAACCTTCATTGGAACCTCCCGACCTGCGCAGGGATTGTTCTGATTTCGGACATAGGTTTGCCAGGTTCCGCCCTGTTCGGTCACGTTCATCAATGCGTCATAAGACCTCTTGTCCGTCTGCCATGCAGCCTTCCAAGAGCCGATGAATGGAGCGGAAACCTGAGCAAATGCCGGAATGCTGATGGTCGCGGCTATGCACAGGAGCGTGAGTGCCAAGCCCAAACGGATGGCCTTGATCGGCATGGGATACAACATGAATTCCTCCTGGTGCTGATGACTGACGTTTCTCGAGTGTCGCTGACTTGCACTGCGAGGCCAAAAAAGGGTGTAGCGAGATTTGAGATGTCGATGTTGATCGTGTGACATGAGGAGCGACTGGAGGGCGCGCCCTCCCTGGACAGCTCAGGTCTCACGCCGACCACGAAACACGACTTCGAACCGCTCACAAACGACCGGCATGTTCGGTCCTGGGGTGCGCCCGATGCGCTGGCACTCTCTTCCGAAGTATGCCCAGTGCGCTTCCCGCCAGTACCGAAGCGACCCATCGCCTTCCCCCTCTCTTGCCGCGAACTCAGCGCAGACTTCACTGTAGGGGACGATATCGACTCGTTCAGTTTCGATGATGCAAAGGGGCGTCTTGGCCCAGTTCGTGACGACACTCAGGTCCCCGGCTTTTGGCAACGGCACCGACGCTGCCTCGAAGGACCAAACCAGACCAGCGGTCGTCCGCTTTGTGCCAGCAAGTACAAGCTGAGCAAGTTGATCTGCGCTTCGCTCGTTGTCATCAAAGTGGAACGCCTCGAAAAAGCGCGGGCTGGGATCCTGCGCCTGCGACTGGACGTATGACTCCCAAAAAGAAACGACGTGGGCCGGAATGATCATGTGACGCCTAGCACTTGAGGTGAGCCGCCGCTGAAGGCCGCAGGCCGGAAGCGGGTGGCTCGGCCGGGTGGTCAGACCGCATTTCGCCCTGCAATGTCAAGCCACATGTGCACCTTTGACTTGAACCCAGCGGGCGTGAGCACGGCCGTGGGTTCGATGCCGTACGGCGCGAAACCAAGCGCACCGTAGAGCTTTTCGGCAGCTTCGTTGCCTTCGGTCACCTCAAGCTGCAACACCCCGATGTCACCACGCGCAGTGCAGTGTTGAATGGCCGTCTGCAGCAACGCGCGAGCGAGGCCATTGTTCCTCCAGGCGGGCATGACGTACATGCCGACGACCAAGGCCTTGTGCCGGGTCTTGGGCTTCGCCGAGAACTCGAGCGCCACGGTTCCTATGAGTTCGCTGCCTGCGAAGGCCCCGAAAGCGATGGTCATGGCCTGCGGATCCGCGATGCGTTTGACCCACCAGGCGTCCGACTCCCTGGCTCGTTCTTCGGGTGTGGAAGTAAATGCATCCGCCGCGAACTCGTAGGCGTGAAGCATCAAGGCCTTGTATTGCGGCGCGTTCGCAGCGGACAGGATGACGATGCTCGTGGTCATGCGGTCAAACGCTTTGAGCTGAGCGGACCGAAGCGGTTGCGGCAATGGCCCAGTGTTCCCTCGGCGCTGCAGTACCACATGGGTGGCCTTCTCCGACGCAACGAACTGAACGCATTCGTATCCCAGAGCGCGCACGTCAATCCCCTCGAACAGTCGCTCTCCCCCGCCCAGCAGGACCGGCGAAACAGCGACGTGCAGCTCATCGATGAGACCCGCGCGAAGGTACTGCTGGATGGTGTTGGGGCCGCCGCCAATGCGCACATCCATTCCGTTGGCTGCGTCGCGCGCCCGGTCAAGCGCCTCGTGAATACCGCCCGTGACGAAGTA
>JANNKS010000770.1:0-2834 GCA_031396425.1 Rhizobacter sp.
GGGTGCCGGCGACCTGGTGATCGATGGCGGCAATGCGAACTACCTCGATTCGCAGCGTCGCGCAGCGCAGCTCGCCCGGCATGGCATCGAGTTCGCGGATTGCGGCGTGTCGGGGGGCGTGTGGGGCCTTGCGAACGGCTATTGCCTGATGTTCGGTGCCGCACCGGAAGTGGCCCGGCGACTGCACCCCTTCGTGCTGGCCCTGGCCCCCGGGCCGCAGCAAGGCTGGGTGCACGCCGGGGCGGTGGGGGCCGGGCATTTCGCGAAGATGATTCACAACGGCATCGAATACGCCATGATGCAGGCGTATGCCGAAGGATTCGCGCTGCTCAACAACAAGGCCGACCTGGCGATCAACGTGCCCGAAGTGGCACAAGCCTGGCAGCACGGCAGCGTGGTGCGCTCCTGGTTGCTCGACCTGACGGTGGACGCACTGCGAGACCGCGCAGCGCTGGAGGCGATCGAGCCCTTCGTCGCCGATTCGGGCGAAGGGCGCTGGACCATCGACGAATCGATACGCCAGGGCACGCCCGCGCCGGTGATTGCGCTGTCGGTGATGGCGCGCTTCACCTCCCAGGGGCGGGCCGACTACGGCAACCGATTGCTGGCGATGATGCGCAAGGGTTTCGGCGGGCACGCGGTGAAGACCAAGTGACGACCCCGCTGGCTGCTGTGGTCCACCGGCTGTGAGGAGAATGCAGATGTCGAATCATGGAACCGGCGGCACCGTGCCGGCCCGATCGGGCTTTCGCGCATGGCTGTACCGGCATTGCCGCGCAGTGGCCGGCGTTGTTCAGGCACGCGCTGGCCGCTGTGGGGTCGGCGGGCTCGTTGTCCTGCTGCTGGTGGGCTGCGGCAGCCTGCCGGTGATCGACCGCGAGCCCATCACCAGCGAGGCGATTCCGCTGTCCAAGGACACCACGCTCGGGCGCATCGCCAGCAGCTACCGGCCGGTCGAAGACCATTCGGGTTTCAGGCTCATGCCGCTGGGCACGTTTTCGCTGGATACACGGGTGCAATTGGCGCGCCGCGCCGAGGTGTCGCTCGACGTTCAGTACTACCACTTCGAGATGGACGAAACCGGCCGCTGGCTGCTGCGCGCATTGCGCGACGCCGCCGAGCGCGGCGTTCGGGTGCGGCTGCTGATCGACGATTTCTACACCGGTGGTCAGGACGACTTCTTTCTGGCCCTGGCGGCGCACAAGAACGTCGAGGTGCGCCTCTTCAATCCGTTTTGCTGCCTGCGTGAACGCGGCCAGATCGAACGTTTTCTCGGTTCGGTGGGGGAATGGGGCCGCGTCAACCACCGCATGCACAACAAACTCTTCATCGCCGACGGCGCGATGGCGGTGATCGGCGGGCGCAATGTGGCGAACGAATATTTCCTGCGCAGTGCCTCGGAGAACTTCATCGACGTCGATGCCTTCACGGTCGGCTTCGTGCTCGGGCCGCTGCAGGGTGCGTTTGATCGTTACTGGAACAGCGACCCGGTCTATCCCATCCATGCGGTCACGCGCAGCAAGCGCAGCGATGCCGAACTGCGGGCCTGGTTCGAAGACCAGACCGGCGCCGAGAAGACGCCGCCACCTGCTGCGCTGCCCGGCAACGACATCCTGGGTTACGGGCCCGTTTCCGAAGAACTCGACCTCGGCCGGCTCGGCCTGCACTGGGGTTACGCCTATGTGTTCGCCGACCATCCCGACAAGCCTTTCGACGGCGAGGCCGGCGGTGAACTGCTCGAAACCAGCGTCACCTACAACGCCTTCGAGGCACTGCGAAAGACCTCGAAAGAACTGGTCCTCACCAGCCCCTACCTGGTGCCGGGCAAGATCGGCATGGACTTGTTCAAGGAACTGCGCGACAAGGGCGTCAAGATCACGCTGATGACCAATTCACTCGGCTCCACCGACGAGCCGATCGTGCACGCCGGCTACAGCGAGTACCGCGAACCGATGCTGTCGCTGGGCATCGACCTGTACGAAATCAGCTCGTCGCGCGTGAAGCGCAACCGGCGCATGAACCTGTTTGGCGCATCGCTCGGCCGGCTGCATGCGAAGGTGGCCGTGATCGACCGCAAGATCATCTTTGTCGGCTCGATGAACCTCGACCCGCGCTCCGCCACGATCAACACCGAACTCGGCGCGGTGATCGAGAGCCCGCAACTCGCCCGCGAACTGACGCGCATCATCGACATCGACCGCCTGCAGAGTGCCTACCGGGTTCGCCTTGCCGCCGGCGGGGTGGGTTGCGAATGGCTGAGCATGGAAGAAGACAACCAGCAGGTGGTGCTGACCGAAGAGCCCGACTCCTCGCTCTGGCAGCGCATCAAGCTGTGGCTGCTGCGCCCGCTGATTCCCGAGTCCTTGCTGTAGGCGCGCCCGATCACCCGAGGGGGTGCAGCGGCGCTACATCTCCCCCGTGGCCTGCACCTCGTCGAAGCTGGTCAGGCCCGCCAGTACCTTTTCAATGCCGTCCTGGTAGAGCGTGCGCATGCCCTTGTGCATGGCGACGTTCTGCATTGCCGACGGCGTGGCGTTGGTTTGCACGAGGTGACGCAGGTCGCGTGTGATCACCATCAACTCGTGCAAGCCAACCCGGCCGCGGTAGCCGCTCTTGTCGCAGGCCGGGCAGCCGGGCGCGTGGAAGTGTTGCAGGCGGCCGTCCTTGCCATAACGTTTGGTCCAGTCGGCGAGCACGCTGGCTTGCGTGACGGGCGGCTCGCTGATGCCGAACGCCTGCATGTATTCGGTCAGCAGCTCGTCGATCTGGTCCTGAGTCGCAGGGCCGCTGGTGACGCACTGATTGCACAGGCGACGCACCAGCCGCTGTGCCAG
>JANNKS010000702.1:0-22359 GCA_031396425.1 Rhizobacter sp.
AGAGGTGTCGGCCTTTGAACGCCCCGGCCACCGCTGCTTGCACAACATGAACTACTGGCAGTTCGGTGACTACCTTGGTATCGGCGCCGGCGCGCACAGCAAACTGTCGTATCCGCACCGGGTGGTGCGCCAGGTGCGCCATCGTGATCCGCAGGGCTACATGGCCCACAGCGAGGCGGGTCGCAGCATCGCCAGTGACGAAGAGGTGCCGCGCCGCCAGCTGCCGTTCGAATTCATGCTCGGCGCGTTGCGTCTGCGCGATGGTTTCGAACTGGCGAAGTTCAGTGAGCGCACCGGCCTTGCGCTGGGCGCCTTGCAACGCGCGCTCGATGGCGCGCAGCAGCGGGGCTGGATTGCCCGCGATTTGCAGCGGGTCCAGCCCAGCGCCCTGGGTTTCGATTTCCTGAACGACCTGCAATCCTTGTTTCTTGTCGACGATTCGAATTGACGCTGCTGTGCCGGGCTGCACTGCTAGACTGAGCCATGCCCGCCCCGTTTTCGATCGTTCGCTCCGACGGCGAACCACCCAGCCAGGCTGCCACGCTCCAACTTGACGTTGCGCTTCAATTGCTCCAGCACGCCGGCTACACCTTGCCCGCGCTGGACGCGGTGGGTCAGGACGCCTGGATGCAGGAGCTCATCAACGGCCTGTGCCGCTTGTCCAGCCACGACGCACTGACGGGCCTGGCGAATCGGCGCGAATTCGAACTGGCCATCGCGCGCGAGATCGATCGAGTCGCTCGCACCGGCGAGGCGGCGTTGCTGCTGATGATCGATATCGACCGTTTCAAGCAGATCAATGACACCCATGGGCATTCGATCGGCGACCTGGCCATCACCTCGGTGGCGCGCGTGTTGCACGCCAGCATCCGCCCGATGGACACGGTGGCCCGGCTTGGCGGCGAAGAGTTTGCGATCATCCTGCCGAACTGCCCGCTCGACTTCGGCCTGGCGGCGGCCGAGCGTGTGCGCACCAAGGTGGCAGGCCACGCGATCGCCATCGGCAAGAGCGAGCCCTTGTCGCTCACGGTGAGCGTGGGCGGCGCCTTCGCACCGCTCGAGCCGCGCCCGCAGGCGCAGCAGTGGCTGGAACGTGCCGATCGGCAGCTGTACCTGGCCAAGTCGCAGGGTCGCAACCGTTCCTGCCTGGAGAGTCCGCCCGACAGCGATGCCGAGGCGCAGATTTCCATGTTCGAACAATCCTGGTTCCACACCCCCGAATGACGGACGAATGTCCGCGGTGTGCATGCGCAAACGGGTGGGTCGACGGCGTCGTGAGACATGAGTGACGGGTCGGCTGCACCGGCAGCGAACAGCCCCTTCGACGCTGTGGGTGCCGAGGTTGGCGTGCGCGCCCTTGTTGACCGCTTCTACGACCTGATGGATCTTGAGCCTGCCCTGGCCGGTATCCGGGCGCTCCATCCGACCCCGCTGGAGGGCTCGCGCGACAAGCTTTACTGGTACCTGTGCGGCTGGCTTGGTGGGCCGCAACACTATGTGGAACGCTTTGGCCATCCGCGCTTGCGCGCTCGCCACTTGCCCTATGCGATCGGCCTGGCCGAGCGCGACCAATGGCTCACGTGCATGCGCCAGGCCATGCGTGATGTGGGAATCGAAGACGCGCTGGCGAAACGCCTCGACGAGGCGTTCTTCAATACCGCGGACTGGATGCGCAACCGTGCCGAGGCGTGAACGGCCCCGGTGCGGCGAATGGAGCGGGCGCAGCAACGCGGTCGGCAGGACGGTGTCGGCCGGGTGGCCGCGCCGGCCGACCCGACCGATCGATGCACCAGGCGCCCAGACACGAGGCGCCCCCACCGTTCAGCGCGACACTTCCTGGCGCAGGGTGGGCGCCAGCAGCACCACCACGGCGCCCAGACCACCCTCGGCGGCGCGCGCCTGCGCGAATGCAATCACCTCGATGCGCTGGACCAACCAGCCATTGACCTTGATCTTGAGCACACCGGTTCGGCCGGGGGAGCCGTTGCCCTTGCCGTGAATCACGCGCACGCAGCGCAAGCCAGCCTGGGTGGACTCGCGCAGGAAAGCGCCGAGCCGTTCGCGGGCGGCGTCGCGCCGCAGGCCATGCAAGTCCACCTGCGCCTGAATCGCCCACACGCCGCGGCGCAATTTGCGCACCACTTCCGGGCCCACGCCTTCGCGCCGGTAGGAAAGGTTGTCGTCGGTGTCCAGCAACGATTCGACGTCGAAGTCGTCCGATATCGACTCTCGCAGCACCTTCGCTTCATCGCGCAAACGCTGACGGGCCAGCGGCGCTGGCTGCGGGCGTGCGGGCGCAGGCCGTGCGGGCCGGCGCAGCGGCGTGACCGGGCCAACACTGCTGGCGAACAATTCGCGCTCGCGCTTGTCGTGAAGACGGGTCAGGCGTTCGCGCTCCTGCGCACGCTCGGCGTTGCGGCGCACCGACTGCAGGGCCTCGCGCAGGCCGGCCAGCCCGCCCAGCCCCCGTGCCTTGACGGTGGCCTTGCTCACAGCAACCCCCGCTCGGCCAGCGAGACCACGTCCGACTGCCCCACCACCAGGTGATCGAGCACCCGCACATCGACCAGGGCCAGCGCGGACTTGAGCGTCTGGGTCAAAAACTCATCGGCGCGCGACGGTTCGGCTGCTCCCGACGGGTGGTTGTGCGCCAGGATCACACTGGCGGCGTTCCACTCGAGCGTGCGTTTCACCACTTCGCGCGGATAAACGCTGGTCTGCGTCAAGGTGCCGCGGAACATCTCTTCCAGGCGAATGAGGCGGTTCTGCGCGTCGAGAAACAGCACCGCGAAAACCTCGTGGCCGCGCCCGGACAGTTGCAGGCGAAGAAAATCCTTCACTTTGGTCGGTGAGTCGAAAAGCGGGCGCAGGGCCCATTCTTCGGCGAGCGAGCGGCGCGCGAGTTCAAGCACCGCCGCCAATTCAGCCCGTTTCGCCGGGCCCAGGCCTTTGATGCGCTGCAGTTCCTGCGGTCCTGCGCGCAGCAATGCCGCCAAACCGCCAAAGCTGTCGAGCAGTTGCTGCGCCATCTGCAACACCGAGACGCCTTGCCGTCCGGTGCGCAGCAACAGCGCGAGCAATTCTGCGTCCGCCAGCGCAGTTGGGCCGAGCGTCAGCATCTTTTCGCGCGGCCGGGTCGAGGCCGGCAGGTCTTTGAGCAGCATGGTGAGGGTCGGTGGCCTACCCGCGGCGCCCGACTAAAATTGTCGCCAGTCTAGCCACAACCGGCCCCAGCCTTGAACCAAGTCGCCGCGCACTCGTTCCTGACCTTGCACTACCGCCTCTGCGGTCCGGGGGGCGACGTGTTCCTGGACACGTTCAACGACAAGCCGGCGACGCTGTCGATGGGCCAAGGCGAATTGGCACCCGCCATCGAAGCGCGTCTGGTCGGGCTTGCCGAAGGCGACAGTGCGCGTTTCGAATTGCCGCCAGGCGCCGCGTTTGGCGAACGCAACCCGGAGTTGCTGCAACGCGTCGAGCGCAGCTTGTTGGAAAAGTTCAGTGACCCTGAGCAGCGCTACGAAGTCGGCGACGTGGTGCGTTTTCCAACGCCCAGTGGCAGCGGCGGATATGCCGGGGTGGTGCAGGAAGTCGGGCCGCAGTCGCTGTTGTTCGATTTCAATCACCCGCTCGCCGGCCGCGCCGTGACTTTCGAAGTTCAATTGATCGGCGTGCTCTGATGGCCGGCCCGCTGCAGGAGGTGGTGCTCGCCGAACCGCGCGGCTTTTGCGCCGGAGTCGACCGCGCCATCGAGATCGTCGAGCGCGCTTTGAAGAAATTCGGCGCGCCGATCTATGTGCGCCACGAAATCGTCCACAACACCTACGTTGTGGACGACCTGAAAGCCAAAGGCGCCATCTTCGTCGAGGAATTGTCCGACGTGCCAGCCGGCGCGACGCTGGTGTTCAGCGCTCACGGCGTCAGTCAGGCGGTGCGCCAGGAGGCCGCGCAGCGCGGCTTCAGCGTGTTCGATGCGACCTGCCCGCTGGTGACCAAGGTGCACGTCGAGGTGGCCAAGCTGCATCGCGAGGGCTATGACTTCATCATGATCGGCCACAAGGGGCACCCGGAAGTCGAAGGCACGATGGGCCAGTTGAACGAAGGCATCTACCTCGTCGAGGATGTGGCCGACGTGCAGCAGGTACAGGTCAAGCAGTCGGCCAAGCTGGCGGTCGTGACACAGACCACGCTGTCGGTCGACGACGCCGCCGCGATCCTGGCGGCCGTGAAGCAGCGCTTTCCATCGGTGCGCGAGCCCAAGCACCAAGACATCTGCTACGCCACCCAGAATCGCCAGGACGCCGTGAAACTGCTGGCGCCGAAAGTGGATGTCGTGATCGTCGTGGGCAGCCCCACCAGTTCGAACAGCAACCGGCTGCGTGAACTGGCCGATCGCCTGGGCACGCACGCCTACATGGTCGATTCGCCGCAGGACCTGCGCCCCGAGTGGTTTGAAGGCAAGCGCGTGGTGGGCCTCACGGCGGGTGCTTCGGCGCCTGACATCCTGGTGCAGCAGGTCATCCAGCGCCTGCGTGCGCTTGGGGCGATATCGGTGCGCACCCTGCCGGGCGTGCAGGAGACGGTGCATTTTCCGCTGCCGCTGGGGTTGGGCGACAAATCGATGCGCCTGACGCCCTGAAGCCGCAACGCCTGCCTGCGGGGTTCGCAGCGAAGCGGCCTGCCTACAATTCGCAACTCCACCAGCTTTCCGCACGCGGCGTCGCAAACGCTGCCTGCCACCCATGCTCGATATCAACCTGTTGCGCAAGGACCTGCCCGCCGTCATCGACGCGCTGGCACGACGCAAGACGCCCCAGCCATTTCTCGACGAAGCGCGCTTCAGCACGCTGGAGACGGAGCGCAAGGCGATCCAGTCGCGCACCGAAGAGTTGCAGGCGCGCCGCAACAGCCTGTCCAAGCAGATCGGCATCCTGAAGTCGAAAGGGCAGGACAGCGCGGCGGTGATGGCCGAAGTGGGTGGGCTCGGCGACGAGCTGAAGGCTTCGGCGCAACGGCTGGAGTTGATCCAGACCGAGTTGTCCGCGCAGCTGATGGCCGTGCCCAACCTGCCGCACGCCAGCGTTGCCGTGGGGCGCGACGAGAGCGCGAACGTTGAGGTGCGCCGCTGGGGCACACCACCGAGCTTTGAATTCACGCCGAAGGACCACGTGGACGTGGGCGCACCGCTCGGCCTGGACATCGATCTGGGTGCGAAGCTGTCCGGCGCGCGCTTCAATTTCCTGCGTGGCCCGGTGGCGCGCCTGCACCGCGCGCTGGCGCAATTCATGCTCGACGTGCAGACGCTCGAGCACGGCTACACCGAGTGCTACACGCCCTACATCGTGAACCGCGAAATTCTGGAGGGTACCGGCCAGTTGCCCAAGTTCAAGGACCAGATGTTCTGGGTCTATCGCGGCGAAGAAGGCGAGGGCGGTCAGGCGGTGGCTGCGGGCAGCGAGCAGTACCTGATCTCGACCAGCGAAATCCCGCTCACCAACACGGTGCGCGATTCGTTGCTGGCCGAAAGCGAACTGCCCATCAAACTCACTGCGCACAGCCCATGTTTTCGCAGCGAGGCCGGCAGCGCCGGCCGCGACACGCGCGGCATGATCCGCCAGCACCAGTTCGACAAGGTGGAGATGGTGCAGATCGTGCATCCCGACAAGAGTTACGAAGCACTCGAAGCGATGACCGGCCACGCCGAGGCGATTCTTCAAAAACTCGGCCTGGCCTATCGGGTCGTGGCGTTGTGCACGGGCGACCTCGGTTTTGGTTCGACCAAGACCTACGACCTGGAGGTGTGGCTGCCGGCGCAGAACACCTACCGAGAAATCAGCTCGTGTTCGAACTGCGAGGCGTTCCAGGCTCGTCGGATGCAGGCTCGATTCAAGAACGCGCAAGGTCGAAACGAATTCGTGCACACGCTCAACGGCTCGGGCCTCGCGGTGGGCCGCACCCTGGTGGCGGTGCTCGAGAACTTCCAGAACGCCGATGGTTCGATCACCGTGCCTCCCGCACTGCGTGCCTACATGGGCGGCCTGGCCGCGTTGACCCCATGAGGCCGGAACAGCACGCCAAGGAATTGCTTGCTGCCTACGATGGCGCCGGCCGGCTCGAAATGCGCACCGCGGTGGACGTGGGCTTCGATCTGTCACGGGGCTACGAAGTGGCCGATCTGATTCGCCAGCAGCGCATCGCGCGTGGCGAGCGGCCTCTGGGATACAAGATCGGTTTCACGAACCGGACCATCTGGTCGCGATACGCCGTGTATGGCCCGATCTGGGGGCCTGTCTGGGACACCACGACCCATTGGCTTGAGTCGGCTCATGCCGAGATCGCCCTGGCCGGATTGGTGCAGCCGCGCCTCGAACCCGAGATCGTGTTCGGTTTCGCCAGCGCACCCCGGGCAGGCATGACGGAACGCGAACTCGCTGCCTGCATCGATTGGGTGGCGCATGGCTTCGAGATCGTGCACACCCATTTCGACGCATGGAAGTTCCAGGCCGCCGATACCGTCGCCGACTTTGCGCTGCATGGCCGCCTCTATGTGGGCCCGCGCGTGGCGCTGCGGCGTTTCGGCTCGCCCGGCGCCGAACTGGCGGCCCTCGAGGTGCAGTTGTTGTGCGACGCCAGCGTGATCGACGAAGGCAGCGGCGCCAACGTGCTCGACGGCCCGCTGAGCGCATTGCGAATCTGGGTCGACGCGATGCTCAGCCAGCCGCACGGCTGGCCCATCAACGCGGGCGATGTGGTCACGACCGGCACGCTCACCGATGCGGCGCCGCTGGCCCCGGGCCAACGCTGGAGCACCCGCCTGAGCGACACCCGCTTGGCCAGCCTGAGTCTGAGCACCAGCGCCTGAACGGCGCGGAGGCTGCGCTAGAATCGCGACCCTGGTCAGCGGACCCGCCAGAAAAAAGCAGCACCGGAGAGGTGGCAGAGTGGTCGAATGTACCTGACTCGAAATCAGGCGAACCGCAAGGTTCCGCGGGTTCGAATCCCGCCCTCTCCGCCATCTGTGACTTGCTTGTTTGGGGCTAACTTTCGCCGGCAACCTCGTCGCCCGATCGACCGCGCCTGGCACTGCTGGTGAGTCGTGCATCCGCGCACCGCGCGGCAAAGTAGCCGGTGACCGCCTGCCCCGATGGCCTCGCCGATTGCACGCTTCGATTGCACGATTCGATTGCCCGCGTCGAAAGCCCTCGTCAAATGCACTGATCGACGCCATTTGCGGTGCAACGTCTTGAACCAGGCCGGACCCGGCGTTGGCTTGCCGTGGCGCCCGGTTTCACACATCTTTACCCGCGCGGCATGGCGCGTTCACTTCGGGCGCAGAGCATACGGGCATGGGCAATCAGCCCGACCTCAACGGAGCCTTCACCATGATCACTCGACAAACACTGCATGCCCAGCGCGCCATCGAGACACCCGGCTCGTCACGCGGGTTGCGTCAGGTCATTCTGGCCGCGTTGGTGGCCATCGGCGCCGCGCTGGCCATGTCGGCCTGGGCGCAACCCGGCGGCCATCACGGCGGCCATCACGGCGGGCCGGGCATGGGCGGGCCGGGCATGATGTTCAGCGGCTCGCCGGAGCAGGCCGGCCGAATGGTTGATCGCATGCTGGATGGCCTGGACGCCACCGATGATCAACGCAGCCAGATCAAGCGGATCGCGCAGGCCGCGGCAACCGACCTGAAGGCGCAGCGTGACGCCGGTGGCGGCCTACGTGAGAAGGCGGCGCTGGTTTTCGCCGCACCCAACGTGGATGCGGCAGCGGCGGAGTCGCTGCGCCAGCAGATGCTCGCCCAGCATGACCAGCGCAGTCGCCGTGTGCTGCAGGCGCTGCTCGAGGTCAGCAAGGTGCTCACACCGGACCAGCGCGCCAGGCTGGGCGAGCGCATCAAACAACGCGAAGCGCAACGCGGCGAGCGCATGAAGCGCATGGAGCGCGAGCGGCCGCAGCGCTGAGAATCGGGAAGGCCAGGCTTGCCGCAGTTTCGCGATACCGGTTTATGCTGCAGGCTGATCTTCATCTGAACCCGCGCCGCGCGAGTGCAAGGCCGGTCCTGCCACACTTCACCCCCATGACTGCGCGCCTGCTGCTGATCGATGACGACGCCCGCCTGATGGCCATGCTGAGCGACTACCTTCGCGCAGCGGACCTGACGGTGGAAGTGGCCGGCAGCCTGGCCGTGGGCCGCGCCCGGATTGCCGCCGAGCCCTTCGATGCGCTGGTGCTCGACCTGATGCTGCCCGATGGCAATGGCCTGGACCTGTGCCAGGAACTGCGCGCCGATCCGCGCACCCGCAAATTGCCCTTGCTGATGCTCAGCGCGCGCGGCGAGCCGATGGATCGCATCCTCGGTCTCGAACTCGGTGCAGACGACTATCTGCCCAAGCCTTTCGAGCCGCGCGAGTTGCTGGCGCGCGTGAAGGCGTTGCTGCGCCGCGCCGAGCCTGCCGGTGCCGACGATGACGTGCTGCGGTTCGGCCGGCTCGAGGTGGACCTGGGCGCGCGCATGGCGCGGCTTGCGGGTGAACCGTGCGACCTCACCAGCCACCAATTCGACCTGCTGGTGGTGCTGGCGCAAAGCCCGGGGCGAGTGTTGTCGCGGGACCAGATCATGGATTCGCTCAAGGGCCACCCGCTCGAGGCCTTCGATCGGTCGATCGACGTGCACATCTCGCGCATCCGTTCCGTGATCGAAGACGACCCCAAGCAGCCACGTCGCGTCTTGACGGTGCGCGGCGCGGGGTATGTGTTCGCGAAGAAGCAGGACGATGATGCGGCTTGAGGTGGCGTGAGGAGCCTGTACCTGCGCATCTGGCTCACCGTGGTGGCGGTGTTGCTGGTGTTCGCGCTGGTGTCGGGCTGGGTGTTCCAGAGCAATGTCGAGCGTGAGCGCGACCGCGTGCAGACGATGTGGTCCGAGCGTGCCACCGGTTGGGCGGCGTTGATCGAAAACGTGCTGCCGAACGCTGACGCACCGGTGCGCGAGCAACGCGAAGTGCTGCTCGACTGGTCGCAGCGTTTGCGACTGCCGCTGGCGCTGGACGATGCGAACGGCCAGCGCATCGCCACCTCGGACGTGTTTGCGCAGCGCGAGGCCGAATTCGCCGGCACGCCTCGGCGAGCGGTGCGCTTGCCGCTGTCGGACGGCCGTGCGCTGTGGTTGCTTCGGCTCGGCGCCGGTGGGCCGCGCGGTGGTGGGCCGCGCGGCGAGGGCGGCGCGGCCTTCGTGGGCCCGCCGTCGCTGCTGCCGGGCGTACCGCCGCTGCCGGGCGTGGTGGTGACGCTGGCGGTGCTGTTCCTGGCGATTGCGCTGGGCGCCTACCCGGTCGTACGCCGGCTGACGCGTCGCCTCGAAGCGTTGCAGCATGGCGTCGAAACCTTTGGCGCCGGGCGCCTCAGCCACCGTGTCGACGCCGGTGGAAATGACGAGGTGGCAGCCCTGGCCGGGAGCTTCAATGCCGCCGCGCAGCGCATTGAAGTGCTGGTGCAATCGCACCGCAGCCTGCTTGCCAACGCTTCTCACGAATTGCGCTCGCCATTGACGCGCATGAAGATGGCGTTTTCGATGTTGGCCGACGCCTCGCCCGAGGCGCGACCACGCCTGCACGCCGAGATCGAACAGAACATCCGTGAACTCGATGCGCTGGTGGAAGAGGTGCTGCTTGCGAGCCGGCTCGATGCACCGAATGACGCGAACGTTGTGGCCACGCGAGGGCCTGTTGACCTGTTGCCGATGGCCGCCGAGGAGGGCGCGCGCGTGAATGCCAACGTGGGTGGCGAGGACATCACGGTGCGCGGCGACGAGCGCCTGCTGCGCCGCGCCTTGCGCAACCTGCTCGAAAACGCGCGGCGCTATGGCGGCGCGCAAGCGCCTGAAGTCGAGCTTCGACGGGTGGACCGGACGGCGCAGCTGAGCGTGTGCGACCGTGGCCCGGGCGTTCCCGATGCGCAACGCGAGCGCATCTTCGAGCCGTTCTATCGCCTCCCCGGGCACGCGGAACAGGCCGGCGGAGTTGGTCTGGGCCTGAGCCTGGTGCGCCAGATTGCGCAGGCCCATCAGGGGGCGGTGCGCTGCGAGGCACGTGAAGGGGGTGGAACCCGCTTCGTCCTGAGCTTGCCGCTGTAAGCGTCTGACGCGGCCTTTCAGACCACGGTACCGGCGATTCGCTGCGAACCCTGTCGCCTGCCGATCCAGGCGAGAAAACCACACAGTCCGAGCGCTGCCAACACCAAGCCCGCGGTGGCCGCGGCCCAGTAGCCGGGCGCGCCGCGCAGCGACGGTGGGCTGATGCCCAGCGCATCGAAGGCGAGCACATAACCACCGCCCAGCCCCACGCCCCAGATCGCCACCGTATAGATCAGCAGGGGAACGGTGGCGATGCGGTAGGCGCGCAGCACGAACGCTGCCACCGTCTGGCCGGCGTCGGCGATGTGGAAGATCACCAGCCAGCTCAGCAATGGCAGCGCCGCAGCGATCACGCGGCTATCGTTCGTGTAGGTGTTCAGCACTGGTTCGCGCAGCAGGTAGACCCCCGCGCCGACCAGCGTGGCGATGCCCAGGCCGAGCCCGAGTCCATGCCAGCCCAGACGCCGCGCATCGCGGACGTCGCCCGCACCGATGCGTTGCGCCACCAGCGTGCTGGAAGCATGCCCAATCGCCAGCGGAATCATGAACATGAGCGAAAGCAGGTTCAGCGCAATCTGGTGCCCGGCGACCGGCGTGGCGCCGATGCGCGAGATGAAGAACGCCATGAAGGTGAAACCGGTCACCTCTACTGCGATCGACAGGCCCATCGGAATGCCCAGGCGCAACAATCCGAGCAGACTGGCGCGGTGCGGCGGGCTCACGTGGCCGTGCAGGCCGAACGAGGCATAGAAGGGGTCGCGCCGCAGCAGCCACCAGGCGACGCCGAGCTGGAGGGCCATCACGATCGCGGTGGCCGTGCCGCAGCCGGGCGCGCCCATCCCGGGCCACTCATTTTCGGCCCAGGGGGCAGGCAGGCGCAGGCCCAGCACCAGTGCAGCGGTGAGCGGCACTTTCAGCGCAAGCGCACCCAACTGCAGCAGCATCACGATTTTCGGCCGAGAGACCGCCGTGTTGAAGCCGCGAAACGCGGTGAAGAGCAGCGCAAAAGGCAACGCGACGGCAAGGGCCGCCAGGTGCCCGCGCACCTTCACCGCCACCTCCGGGGAGGTGTTCGACAGGCTGAGGAAAGGCTGCGGGAACAGCAGCACCGCGCAGCCCAGGCCGGCGATCAGGAGTGCGAGCCACATCGCCTGGAGCAGTTGCGCGCCGGCCTCGACGCGCTTGCCCGCACCGAACAGCTGGCCGGCAATCGGCCCGACCGCCAGTACGATGCCCATCAGAGTGATGAACACCGTCATGTAGACCGCTGCGCCGATGGCCAGCGCGGCCAGGTCGAGTGCCGATGCGCGCGAGGCCATCAGGGTGTCCACCGTGGCAAAGGCCACCACCGCCACCTGGCCGATGAACACAGGCCAGGCGAGTGGGGCGATGCGGCGCGCGTTGTGCAGCAGGTCCGGTGCGCTCACACCGGGGCCCCACCGCCGATGGCCCGAACCGGCTGAACCGGATCACGCGGCCGTTCCTGGGCGCGCTCGGCGTAGCGGTTGAACCGCCAGGCGGTGCCTTCCATCGTGATGCGCCGCCAGGTGCAACGTTTGGCTGCCGGCGTGAGTTCGGTCCAGTGCTGAACTTCGTCGAACGTGCGCCCGCAGCCCTTGCACACGGCGTCACCTTGGCTGGTGGAGCAGATCGCGATGCACGGTGCGTCGGGCGTCGTGTCGTACCAAGCCAGCCAGGCGGCGTGCGCCGCACGCGGCATCGTCACCTCGTCGCATTCGTCGGTGCGGTAGTACACCATCAGTGCGTACACCTCGGCCAGCGCCAGCACCTCGCGGCAGGCGATGATGCCGTCGACCGATGGCCGACGCGCGCGCCACCAGTTGATGGCGGACTCGATGTCGGTGATGTGCAATGCGGCCATGGTGTGAAGAAGTCGGGCTGCGCAAGGATAACGTCGGGCTCTCGCTGCAGGCGGCTTGACTACACTTGACCGCACAACCCCTGTGCCCGTGCACGCTTTGCCGATTGCCAGATGAGCGAAACCCCTCCCCAAAGCGGTGGTATCGGCGCGCCGCGTTTCATGGGCCACACCTTGCCCGTGGGGACGCGCATTGGCAGCTTCGAGATCACCGGCCTGATCGGCGAAGGGGGCTTTGGCATTGTCTACCTGGCCCATGACGCCTTGCTGCAGCGCCAGGTGGCGTTGAAGGAATACATGCCGTCGTCGCTGGCGTCGCGCGCCACCGAGTCGCACGATGTCTCCGTCAAGTCGGAACGCCATGTCGACACCTTCAACGCCGGGCTGAAGAGTTTCGTCAACGAAGCGCGGCTTCTGGCGCGCTTCGATCACCCATCGCTGGTGAAAGTGCACCAGTTCTTCGAGGCGAACCATACCGCCTACATGGCGATGCCGTACTACGAAGGCCCCACGCTCAAGCGCGCGCTCGCGCAGATGGGCCACCCGCCCGACGAAACACAACTGCGCGAATGGCTGCGCCCATTGCTCGACGCACTTGCCGTCATGCACGCCGAACAGTGCTACCACCGCGACATTGCCCCAGACAACATCCTGCTCACCGCAAGCGGCCCACTGCTGCTCGACTTTGGCGCGGCGCGACGGGTGATTGGCGACATGACGCACGCGCTGACGGTGGTGCTCAAGCCGGGCTACGCACCGATCGAACAATACGGCGAGGCCGCCAGCATGGCCCAGGGGCCGTGGACCGACCTCTACGCCACTGCCAGCGTGGTTCACTACGCGATCACGGGGCGCCCACCGATGACGTCGGTGGAACGGGTGATGGGCGATCAGATGCCTTCGTTGTCGAGCCAGGCGCAGGGGCGTTACAGCGAGTCATTCCTGGCAGCCATCGACGCGACGCTCGCGCTCCGCCCGAAAGATCGGCCTCAGGATGTGGTGGCGTTTCGCGAACTGCTGGACCGGGGTCTGGACGCCAATCACCCGTGGCGTCTGCGCCCTTCGGGCCTGCAGCCGAGCGGGTTCGATGGGCGAGGGGCACCGGCCGCACGCTTCGCGCCGCCGTCTGCGGAAGCGGCGGATCCGACGCTCTTGTTGCCGACGGCCACACTTCCTCGTTTGCACGACGCATTCATCGCGCCGGCTGCCGAGCTGGGCACGGCCGGTCCGGCTCGTGTGCCGCAGCCCACCGAACCAGCGCCGCCGGCAGCGCTGCCGCTTGGTTCACAGCGCGGCAGTGCCGCGGACCCGCCCGCTCGACGCGGTAAACCCGAGGCGTCCAGGCCGCTCGCCTGGGTCGGGTGGGCTGCAGCGGTCGTTCTGAGCGCGGCGGTGCTCGGGTTTTACTTCGGCCTGCGCCCTGGCAGCGCGCCGCCGATCGCGCCAGGCCCGGTGGCGGGCGAACGCACCGTTGCGCCGCTCGCCAATCCGCCCGCGCCCTCGCTCACTGCGGTGCCGACCCCCGCACCAATCACCACGCCCGCGCTGGCCACGATGCCCACACCGACGGAAGCAGCCGCGGCCGCGCCGGCGAGGGCCGATGCCCGGGCTGTCGCAGCGCCACCCAAGCCGCGCGTGCCGCCGGCAACGCCGCCGCGGACCGCATCGGAAAGCCGTGCGAAGTCGGTACCACCCGACAAGCCCGCCGTGGCGCCCACAACGTCGACGCGTACCGAAGCACCCCCCAGGAATGCTGGTGGCAAGCAGGACAAGTGCAGTGATATTCTGCAACGAGCCTCCCTGCAACCGATCTCACGCGAGGAGGCGGACTATCTGCGCAAGGAGTGCCGATGAACCCGCGTCTATCCTCGTTTGGCTTTCCGGGGCCGGCCGTTTTCGTTGTGTTCGTTCTGAGCTTGAGCGGGTGGTTCGGTGGCTGCGCCACCAAGACGCCGATGGCCTCCGTCTCGACCAACGAACTGCCGCTGCAGCAGGCGATCGAAACCGCTACCGACGCGCTCGTCGCGCAAACGCAGTTGCTACCGGGTTTCCTGGCCAAGGTGGAAGCCAGGCTGAACAAGCGCGGCATCGTGCTTGATCCGTCTTTGGATGCCGGCACCGGCCAGCAGACTGTCGCCACGCAGCAGCTCGACAAGCTGCTGATGGACCGCCTGAATGCCCAGTTCGAACAGTTCGAGGTGCTGCCGTTCCGCGCCGCCAACCTGACTCAGGCGCAATACCTGCTGACGGCCACGATGACGCGGGTGCGCGGCGACACGACCAGGAGCCCGTATCGCATCGACGTGGCGATGGTCGAGCTGAAGACCGGAGCCGTTGCGGCCCAGGCCTCGGCCTTGGCCAGGCCTGACGGCGTCGACATGAGCCCGTTGCCGTATTACCGCGACAGCCCGGTTCTTGTGAAGGACAAAGTGATCGAGGGTTATGTGCGCACCTCGGCAACCGCCCCGGGCGAGCGCGCCGATGCGGTGTACATCGAACGTGTTGCAACCGCCGCGCTGATCAATGACGCCAACATCCTTTACAACAACGCCAAGTACCAGGACGCACTCGGCCAGTACCGCAGCGCGCTGGCGGCGCCGGCGGGTGAGCAGATGCGCGTGCTCAACGGCATTTACCTCACCAACGTGAAGCTCGGAAGGATGACCGAGGCCGAACAGGCCTTCGGTCGGGTGGTGAAACTGGGAATCGCCTACAACGAGCTCGGCGTCAAGCTCTTGTTCAACCCGGGCGGCACCGAGTTCTGGTCGGACCCGAAGGTGAGCGGCAATTATTCGATGTGGTTGCGCCAGATTGCCAAGGAAGGTGCTGCGGCCAAGGTGTGCATGAACATCGTCGGCCACACCAGCAAGACCGGCACCGGCCCGGCCAACGACAACCTCTCGCTGCGCCGCGCCAACGTGATCCAGCAGCGGTTGGCCGGGGAGGGTGCCGACATCGCCGGGCGCACCAAACCGGTCGGCATGGGCTTCAAGGAGAACATTGTCGGCAGCGGCACCGACGACGGCATCGATGCCCTCGACCGGCGCGTTGAATTCAGAATCGTGCCCTGCGCCTGAGCAAGTGCCGGGGGGTGTGCCGAACCCGCAATATCCGGGTGCGCACTGGGTTACTCGTTTGCACCGACGCTGCTACGATCCGCAACGTTGTGACCGCGCAAGCACTCCAACTCTCCCGACCGCCTTTCGCGATTGTGAAGTCGCTTGGCCCGCTGGAAGTGGGGCTCGAGCTGGTGGCCTGTTTTGAGCGCCTGGGCGCACGCGCGGACCGCCTTGAACACGCCCACACCCTGGCCATGCGCAGCATCGGGCTGACCGCCGCCGATGCGCTGGTTCCTGCAGGCCGCCTGATCGCCCACGACATCGACCGCGGTATCGGCGCGGGCGTGGCAGCCGGCTATCACAACGGCCAGCACTACCTGGAGGTGATGCTCACCGCGTTGTACCTGGCGCGCCTGAGCGGCTTCGACGCTCGCCGCACTGCGCGGGTGGTGGCTGCCGGGCTCATCCACGACTTCCACCACGACGGATCGCGTGGCACCATCGCCCCGTTCCGGCTGGAAATGCTGGCGGTGCAGAAGGCGTTGCCTTACCTGTTCAAGGCCGGCGTGAGCGCCGAGGAGCGCGATGCGCTCGAAGCGCTGGTGCTCGCCACCGAACCGCGCGCCGGTGTGCCGTTCGCGCGGGCGTGCTGGGCGTACCACGATTCACACGCTGCCGCGCCGCCGAGCTTGTCGAAGCTTCCGACGCCGCTGGGGCGTTTGCTGGCCGCACCTGCGTTGGCCCACGAGGCGGTGCTTTTGGCCGAAGCCGATGTGCTGCCATCGATCGGCCTGACGTTCAAGCACTCTGAACAGTTGCAGGCACGGCTCGGCGCCGAATGGGGTGCCACGCTGGGGCGAGACGACAAGCTGCAGTTCATCGATCGCATCGCCGCTGACCTGTCGGTGGCAGCGGCCTTCGTGCCCAATGTGCTGGCCTTGAGGCAGGAATACCTCACCGCACCCTGAGGTGGCATGATGATGGCGTGAAACCCCCAGCGTCGCCATGGCTCTGTTCCCGCAGGGCCTGACCCAGGTCGACCAACGCTGCAACCCCGGCGAACGCCGCGTGCTGCAGCAACTCAAGCGCTGCCTGGAAGACGACTACATCGTCTGGCATGACGTCGCCATCGGTCCGCGTGCGCGCCAGCCCGACTTCGTGATCCTCAGTCCGCGCTGGGGCGTGCTGCTGCTCGAGGTGAAAGACTGGAAGCGCAACACGCTGGCGTCGGCCACGCGCGACGCGGTCGAACTCAGCACACCCGGCGGCCGGCTGACGCAGGCCCACCCGCTGCGCCAGGCGCGCGACTACACAATGGAACTGGTCGACCTGATGCAGCGCGACGCCGCACTCACGCATGGCGACGGGCCGTTTCGCGGCCGCCTGCTGTTTCCGTACGGCTGGGGTGCGGTGCTGTCGCACCTGCGCGGTGCGGACGTGGCCGGCAGCGATTTTCAGGAATTGTTCCCGAGGGCGCGCACGTTGCTGCGCGACGACCTCGACGATGGCGTCGACGCAGCGACGTTTCAGCATCGCCTGTGGGGCATGTTCACGGTTCACTACCCGCACACGCTGACGCTGCCACAGCGCGACCGGGTGCGCTGGCACCTCTTCCCCGAAGTGCGCCTGCAACCGGTGCAGGCGACCCTGCCGTTCGACGGTCCATCCAACGCGCTGGTGTTGCCCGATCTGATGCAGGTGATGGACCTGAACCAGGAGCAGGTCGCCCGCTCGCTGGGCGATGGGCACCGGGTGATCCACGGCGCGGCCGGGTCGGGCAAGACGATGATCCTGATCTATCGCGCCCAGTACCTGGCCAACGCCGCGCGATGCGAGCGGCCGATCCTGGTGCTTTGCTACAACCGCACCCTCGCGGGGCGCATCGAGGCTCTGCTGCGCCAACGCGGCGTTGACGAGCGCGTCCAGGTGCGCACCTTTCATGCCTGGTGCGAAGACCTGGTTCGCTCGTACCAGATCGACGTGCCGGCGGACCGCCGTGCGAAAGACTACTTCGAGGTGCTCGCGCGCACCGTGGAACGCTGTGTTGAAACCGGGCTGGTGCCCGCCGGCCAGTACAGTACGTTGCTGATCGACGAGGCGCACGATTTCGAAGACGCCTGGCTGCGCATTGCGGCGCGCATGGTGGACCCGGCGCAGCGCTCGCTGCTGATTCTCTACGACGACGCCCAGTCGATCTATCAGGACCAGCGGCGCCGTTTCAACTTCAGCAGCGTGGGCATCGAGGCGCGCGGCCGCACCAGCGTGCTGCGGCTGAACTACCGCAATACCGCCGAGGTGCTGGCCTTGGCGGCGCATTGCGCGCAGAGCCTGCTCGCCAGCGACCTGCGCGGTGACGACGAGGTGCAGCGTGTGCTTCCCGCCAGTGCCGGCCGACGCGGCGCACTGCCGGTGCTGATCGAGGCGCGCAACGAGATCGATGAAGCCGAGTTGATCGCGCAACGCGTCGCCGCGGCGATCGACCAGGGTCTGTCGGCACAGGATTGTGCGGTGTTGTGCCGCACGCGCAGCCTGATGCAGCCGATTGCGAAGGCCCTGGCGGCGCGCAAGATTGCGCTGCAGTCGATGGAAGCGCAGGCGTTCCGTCGTTTTGACTGGTCACGGCCGAGCGTCAAGCTGGTGACCCTGCACAGCGCCAAGGGGTTGGAGTTTCCGCTGGTCGTGCTCGCGGGTCTGCAAACGATGCCGTATGAGGGCGAATCACTGCAGGATGAGCTGCGCCTGCTCTATGTCGGCATGACGCGCGCCACGCATCAGCTGATCTTGTCGGCGCGCGGCCCATCGGCCATTGTCGAACGCGTCAGAGACTCCTTGATGACGGTTGCGCAACAGTTTGCCGCTCCCGTCGCTTGAGCCAGGGCAAGGTGTGGCGAATCTCGCAACAAAACCTCACGCACGCCACGCTGCATCGGAATAGGATAGTGCTGTTCGAAGGAGTCAACCCATGCCCGCACCCCGTGCCACGCCATCCGTGCCGAAGTCTTTCGACGAAGACAGCCTGTTCGCTGAACTCTCGCCACCCGACAGCGGCGCCGTCGTGAAACACCCCGACGGGTACTACTGGTTGGCGCGCGACGGCAGCCAGCAGTTCGGGCCGTTTTCGACCGAAGACGAGGCCCTGGCCGACATGAACGCCGCCGCCGACGACGCGCTGGAACCCGGTGAAACCCTCGAAGAGGTGGAACAGGAGCTCGGCGTTTCCGACTGGGTCGACCCCGACACCGGCGAACTGGCCGAAGAAACCAGCGCGCGCATCGAGGAACATTGAGGCGGCCAGTGGCCGCTACGCGAGCACCCGGCGCAGCCAGGCGTTGATCGCCTCGACCTCTTCCATGCACACCGAGTGCTCCATCGGATACTCGTGCCAGTCGACCCGGTAGCCGAGTTTGGCCTGTGCGTCGCGCGACGCGACGGCGCGGTCCAGCCCGATCACGCCGTCGCGCTGGCCATGCGCCAGGAACACCGGAACATCGGCATTGGCGGCATGGCGATCAGCGGCGGTGCTGGCTGCCAGCGGCAGGTAGCCCGACATGCCGAGCAACCCGGCCAGACGTTGCGGGTAGCGCAGGCCGGCGAGCAGGGTCATCGCACAACCCTGGGAAAAACCGCCCAGCACGATGCGCCGGGCCGGAACGCCGCGTGCGACTTCCCGGTCGATCAGCTGCTGCACCTGGCGCATCGTGGCGCGCAGGCCGGTCTCGTCTTCACGTTTGTCGAGCTGTGCGCCGAGCACGTCGTACCAGGCGCGCATGCGGTGGCCGCCATTGATCGTGACGGGCCGCACCGGCGCGCGCGGAAGAAGGTAGCGTACCGGCCCGACGGCCGCGAGGTCGAGCTGGTCGCACATCGGCAGGAAGTCGGTGCCGTCGGCACCCAGCCCGTGTAGGATGATGACGCTCGCCACGGCGTCACCGGCGGGGTGGAGTTCGATCGTTTCCAGGCTCATGCGACGATCAGGCGACCCGCGCCCTCGACCACCGAGCCGACCACCGCTGCGCGGTCGAACCCATCCTGCCGGAAGATCGCCAGCACGTCATTCACTGCAGCGGGCGTGCACGACACCAGCAGGCCGCCGCTGGTCTGCGGGTCGGTCAGCAAGGCGCGGTCGGCCTCCGGGAATCCAGCGGGCAAGGTGACGTCGCCACCATAGCTGCCCCAGTTGCGGCCGGATGCGCCGGTCACCATGCCTTGCGCGGCGAGTTCGCGCACGCCCCCAAGGAGGGGCACCTTGGCCCAGTCGATGCGGACCGAGACCTTCGCGCCGCGCGCCAGCTCCAGGCCGTGGCCAGCCAGGCCGAAGCCGGTGATGTCGGTCAATGCGTGCACGACAGGGTGGTCGGCCAGCGCGATGCCGGGCTTGTTCAGCTTGGTCGTGTTCGCGATCATCTGCTGGTAGCCGTGGGCGCTCAGTGCATCCTTCTTCAATGCCGCCGACAGCACGCCCACGCCGAGCGGCTTGCCCAGCACGAGCACGTCGCCCACCTTGGCGTCGGCGTTGCGCTTGACCTTGCTCGGGTGCACCAAACCGAGCACCACCAGGCCGTAGATCGGTTCCACCGAGTCGATGGTGTGGCCGCCCGCTATCGGAATGCCCGCCTCGGCGCAGATGCTCTCACCGCCCTTGATGATGCGGCCGATGGTCTCCAGCGGCAGCAGGTTGATCGGCATGCCCACCAGCGCCAGCGCCATGATCGGCTTGCCGCCCATCGCGTAGACATCGCTGATGGCATTGGTGGCGGCGATGCGGCCGAAGTCGTACGGGTCGTCGACGATGGGCATGAAGAAGTCGGTCGTCGCGATCAGCGCCTGCTCGTCGTTGAGCTTGTAGACGGCGGCGTCGTCGGCGGTTTCAATGCCCACCAGCAGTTCCTTGGGCACCGGGAAGCCGCTGGAACTCTTCAGGATTTCGCTCAGCACGCCGGGTGCGATCTTGCAGCCACAGCCGCCGCCGTGCGAGAGCGAAGTGAGGCGAACCGCCTTGTCGTGCGGTGCGTTCATGGGTGTTTCTCCAGTGCGGCGATGATGAGCTTGAGCAGGCGGCGTTTTTCTTCGGCGGGTTCGAACAACGGTGAGCGCGCCACGGTTTGTTCGCGCAGCCTGGCCAGGAAGTCGGGTTCATCCCGGGCCCGTGCAATCAATGCCGCGAGGCCCGCATCATCGCCGAGTTCGAAATACCCTGCATGTCCGGGCCCCATCATGCCCACGTTGCCTGCAATGCGCGACGCCAATACGGCGGTGCTGCTCTGCGCCGCTTCCAGGATCACGTGCGCGCCGCCTTCCATGCGGCTGGTGCTGACCAGCAGGTGGGCGCGCTGGATGTGCCGGCGCGTTGCACTGCGGGGCAGGGCGCCGAGCCAGCGGTAGTGTGGCGTGTCGATCCGGGTGGCCTGTGCGGCGGTGGCGAGCGTGGGGTCGAGTCCGTCGCCGATGTGTTCGAAGTGGATGTCGGGCCGGCCGCGCAGCGACACGGCGGCGCGCATGTAGGTGCGCGGGTCTTTTTCGTCGCGCAGATGGGCGACCTGCACCACGCGCAACACGCGGCGCGGCGCGGCGCCGGCTCTCAGGCGCGTTGCGGACTGGTAGATCACCCGGCACTTGGCTCGCAATGCCGCGTCGAGTTCCTCCATGCCCTGGTCCTGCAGCACCACCAGGTGGCTGGCCAGGCGCAGCGATTGTTGCGCCTGCTCGTCGCTGCGAATGTCGCGGTACAGGTCGGTGCCGGTCAGGACCACGATCAAGGGCCGCTTCGGGTGCGCCTGCGCAAACGCGGCAACGCTGGCGGCCGAGCGCCGGGCGTGCAGCGCGATCAGCGCGGCGCACTCCGCACCGTCCCACCGGGTCGATATCGTGGTGCGACAATATTCCGACAGCATGCGCGACCAGCGCCACGCGGTGTGCCAGTTGCCGTTGTTGGCGGCGGCCAGCGCCGGGCTGACGATCATCACCGAGGGTTTGGGTTTGCTCGACATCGAGGCACCGAATGTGGACTCCGCGCGCATGCGCAGCGCGGGCAAGGAGCTGCTGTCGCTGGCGTTGATGGACGCGCGCAATCATACGTTGCGCTGGATCGCGGGTTACGAAAAGGCACTCGGTGATTCGACCCTGCGCGTCCCGCTGTCCGCCGAGGTGAACCCTCCGCTGTGGGAGCTCGGCCACATCGGCTGGTTCCAGGAATTCTGGATTGCCCGCAACATGCAGCGCTCGCGCGGCGACGCCTGCGACCCCACCCATCCGCGCCTGCCCTCGGTGCTGACGCACGCCGACGATTGGTACAACTCGTCGACCGTGCCGCACGAATCGCGCTGGACGCTCGCGCTGCCCGACCTGCAGGAAACTCGTCAGTACCTGGTGAACACGCTCGAGACCACGCTCGACCTGCTGCACGGCAGCGCCGAAGACGATGCCTCGCTGTACCTTTACAGGCTGGCGCTGTTCCACGAGGACATGCACATCGAGGCGTTTGCCTACATGGCACAGAACCTGGGCCTGCACACCGGCTTGCTGGCGCCACTGGCCACCCACGCGCCGCGTGACGCGCTGCTGTTCCCGGCGACGCGCTGGACCCTAGGCAGCGCCAGCGGTGGGTTTGTGTTCGACAACGAAAGGCAGCGTCACGACGTGGCGGTGCCCGAGTTCGAGATCGATGCGCAGGCGGTGACGTGGGCGCAGTACTGCGAATTCGTCGAAGACGGTGGCTACGATGACAAGGCGTTCTGGAGCGACAACGGCTGGGCCTGGCTGCAGCGCGAAGGCCGGCGCACTCCGCGCCATGTCGATCAGATGCGCCAGGGTGTGCTGCAACGGCGCAACGGCAAATTGATGCGCGTGCCGATGGCGCAGCCGGTGATGCACGTCACCTGGTGGGAAGCGCAGGCCTGGTGCCGCTGGGCCGGGCGGCGACTGCCAACCGAAGTGGAATGGGAAGTCGCAGCCCACCAGGGGGCGAGCCGCGGTTTTCGCTGGGGCGACGTGTGGGAGTGGACCTCAAGCACGTTTCAACCCTATCCCGGTTTCACGGCTGACCCGTACCGCGACTATTCGCAGCCCTGGTTCGGCACCCACAAGGTGCTGCGCGGCGCGTCCATCGCCACCCGCGGCCGGATGCGCAACGCGCGCTACCGCAACTTCTACCTGCCCGAGCGCGACGACATCTTCAGCGGCTTCAGAAGCTGCGCTGCATAGCCGACCGGGGCGCGCAAGCCTCGACTGCTTCGATTGGGGGGGGCTGGCCACTGGCCTGTCCGGATGGCGCTGGAAAACCCTGA
>JANNKS010000705.1:0-8338 GCA_031396425.1 Rhizobacter sp.
CCACCAGCCCGGGTGGCGAGCGGTACTTGAGCTTCTTCATGTCTTCGAGCGAGCTGATCGGGTTCTTGAACCAGCCGAGCGGGTCCGGGCCCATCGGCTGAATCATGAAGGGTTCGATGTTGAGCTTGAGAACATCGCTGAAGAACTTCTTATACAGCGCATTGCCGCCGCCCTGGAACAACCAGGCCACGTGGGACAGCTGGTCCATGCCGGTGCCGCCACCCGCGGCAGGGTTCGAGAACAGGCCCGCCGCGGTGTTCTTGCCCGACCAGTAGTGCGTCCACGCATAGCCGCCGTCGACCACGCCCTTGTCGACCGCGTCGACGATCTCGAACGCCGCCACCACCGCGCCGTCGGGCAGCATTTCCATTTTCAGGCGGCCGTTCGACATCTTGTCGACACGATCGGCGAAACGTTTCATCAGGTCGAAGTAGATGCTCGAGCTGGGCACCGCGGTCTGGATCTTCAACCGCGTCACGGCCTGCGCCAACGCCGGTGCGCCCACCAGCGCGCCCGCCGTGCTCAGCGCCGCAGCGCCTGCGCCGAGCGCAAGACGGCGCGTCGGCCCTTTGGGTTGATTCGAGTGATTCACCTGGGTCATTTCAGTCTCCTGTTGCTGTCGTTTCACACCTTGGGGCCATCTGCACCCCACCTTCAGACTCGGTCAGCGCACGCGCGCATCCTCCCGGATCATGTCAGACGCCTTTTCGGCCATCATCACCGCCGCCGCGTTCGTGTTGCCCGACACCAGCGTGGGCATCGCCGAACAGTCGACCACGCGCAGCCCGGCCACGCCATGCACCCGCAAGCGCGCGTCGACGACGGCGTTCGCATCGGTGCCCATGCGGCAGGTGCCGGTGGGGTGAAAAATCGTCGCCCCGTGGTTGCGGCAGTACTCCAGCAGCGCGGCATCGTCTCCCGCCTGCGGCCCCGGCTTGACTTCACGCTTCACGAACGGGCGCATCGCGGGTGCGGCGGCAATCGCACGGGCGGCCTTGACGCCTGCCACGGCGGTGCGCCGGTCAAGTTCGGTGGCGAGGTAGTTGGGCTGCATCTCGGGCGGCTCGAACGGGTCGGTGCTGCGAATGCGAATGTGGCCGCGCGATTCGGGCCGCAACTGGCACACCGACATCGTGAACCCGGAATACGGGTGCACCTTGCCGCCCGCCATGTCGGCCGACAGTGTGGCGACGTGGAACTGGATGTCGGGCGTGGCGGCAACGCGCCGGCCCGCAGCGTCGGTCAACGCGTGCATGAAGCAGCCGCCCTGGTTGATGCCTACCGCCAACGGGCCGCTGCGAAACAGCAGCCACTGCATGCCGACCGAAATCCGCCCGAGCCATGAATTGAGCTGGTCATTCGTCGTGATCGGTCGGGTGCATTCGAACGTCAGGCGAATTTGCAGGTGGTCTTGCAGGTTCTCGCCGACGCCGGGCAGGTCAACCGCCGGCGTGATGCCATGGCGGGCCAGCAGATCTTTCGGGCCGATGCCCGAGAGCTGCAGCAACTGCGGCGACTGGATCGAGCCCGCCGAAAGCAGCACTTCGGCACCGACGCGCGCTTCCTTCATCACGCCGCCCTGGCGGTAGCGCACGCCCTTGGCGCGCCGGCCGTCCAGGACCAGGCCCACCGCGAAGGCGCCGGTTTCAATGCACAGGTTGGGCCGTTTGCGCGCCGGTTTGAGGTAGGCCTGGGCGGTGCTGCAGCGCCAACCCTTGTGGGTGTTGAGCTGAAAGTAGCCCGCACCTTCCTGCACGGCACCATTGAAATCGTCGGTGCGCGGCACGCCGATCTGCTGTGCGCCGGCAATGAAGGCTTCGATCAATTCGTGCTCTGCAGCGATGTCCGAAACCTTCAGCGGCCCGTCACCGCCATGCAACGGGGTCGAACCGCGCTGGTTGCCCTCCGCCCTGATGAAATAGGGCAGCACGTCGGCGTGGCCCCAGCCCGCATTGCCCTGCGCCACCCAGTGGTCGAAATCTTCGCGCTGGCCGCGGATGTAGATCAGCCCGTTGATCGAGCTCGAACCGCCGAGCGTCTTGCCGCGCGGCCAGTAGATGCGCCTCCCGTTCATGTTGGGGTCGGGGTCGGTGTGGAAGCACCAGTTGTAGGTCGGGCTCCACATCGTCTTGCCGTAGCCGATGGGCAGGTGAATCCACAGCGACCGGTCGGGCGGCCCTGCCTCGAGCAGCAACACGCGCGTGGCCGGGTCTTCGCTCAGGCGCGCCGCGAGCACACAACCGGCCGAACCCGCGCCGACCACGATGTAATCGAACTCCTGCGTCATGCGGCTGCTGCTCTCGGGGTTGGCAAGACGCTTTGCGCAACGTCCAGGGCCAGAAGAAATGGAACGATTCGATCCGGTTTTGTGCTGATGCTAGGGCAGTGGATTTCGGAACACAATGGTCCGGTTTTCAACGTTTACCCGTAGATGCCACGCTCCAGCCCCGTTGCCGCCGTCACCGATGCCGTGGCCGCCACGAGCTCGTCCGCCGAGCGCAGCCTGCGCCTGCTGGCGATGCTGGCCAACGAGGGACGCGCGCTGTCGCTCGCCGAACTGGCGGTGCGGCTGGGCCTGCCCAAGGCCACCACGCATCGCCTCTGCGCGCAGCTGCTCGACAGCGGCTTCCTGGCGCGCGACACCGACGAACGTTGCTTCGCGGTCGGTCCGGCATTGCGCCAGCTTGCCTTCGACACGCTGAACCACGGCGTGGTGCGCGGCCTGCGCCACGAGGTGCTCGCCGCACTGGTGACACAGGTGGGAGAAACCTGCAACTTCACGACGCTGGATGGGGCACAGGTGCTCTACATCGACCGGGTCGAGGCGCAGTGGCCGCTGCGGCTGACTCTCGACGTCGGCTCGCACGTGCCCTTGCATTGCACCGCGAGCGGCAAACTGTTCCTCGCCGGGCTGCCCGAAGCGCAACGCGACGCGATGATCGTGCAGTTGCCGCTTGCCAGGATGACGCGCCACACCCTGACTGGCGCGAAAGCTTTGAAGGCCGAATGTCAACTCATTGCACAGCAGGGCTACTCGTGCGATCGCGAAGAGTTCATCGCCGGCCTGATCGCGGTGGCCGTGCCGGTGCTCGATGCCGCAGGCCGAACGCGCGCCGCGATCGCACTGCACGCGCCCACCGCGCGTTTGTCGCTCACCGAGGCGCAGCGCAAGTTGCCTGCGCTGCGCGCGGCGGCGGCGGCCCGAATGGCAAGGCTGCTGTGATCAGGCGTTCAACGCGAACAACGCACGCACCACGCTGATCAGCGCCACCAGGATCAGCAGGTTCAGCACGTGGCGGCGGAACCGGGCCGGCGACACGCCGATGAAGAAGCGTTGCCCGACCCAGATGCCTGCCAGCATCGCCGGCGCCAGCCACACGGCCCAGCTCAGCGTGTCGGGGCCCAGCAGCGCCTGGCCGGTGTCGGCACCGGTCGAAACCCACGCCGCCCAGGCCAGCGCATAGAGGTCGGTGAACAGGAACAGCATGATCATCGTTGCGCGCATTGCGGCAGGCGCCATTTGCGCGGTGCTCAGCAGCACTGCGACCGCAATGCCGCCGATCGCTGCCACGCCGTTGACGAAGCCCGACACCAGCCCGGTCGCCAGCCGCACGGTGCGGGTGGGCGCCAGTGCCAGGCGGAAGCCGCTGCGCAGCAGCACGGCGGCAAGCAACAACAGCGCACCGATCAACAGGCGCAACGGTGTTTCCGGCACGAACGCGAGCACCAAAATGCCCAGCGGAATGAACAGGGCGTTGCCCAACGCGAGCCAGCTCAGCCAGGGCCAGTCCGCATCTTTCAAGGCGCCGCGCAACAGGCTGATGCTCGCCAGCACCTCGAGCATGAAGATCGGCGGCACCACCTGGGCCGGTGTGGCGAACAGCGACAGGCCGGCCACGCACAGGGCCGAGAAGCCGAAACCCGAAAAACCGCGCACGATGCCGGCGGCGAACACCACCAGCAGGCTGGCAACGATCAGCGGCCAGGGCAGGGGGGGCAACAACGGCATGGTGCCTTGGCGCAGCGTTGCCTCACCTCAGCCACCCATGTCCAGCAGCTTGAGGCGCTGCACCTTGCCCGACGGGCCGCGTGGCAACTCGCTCAGGAAGCGGAACACACTCGGCGTCTTGTAGCGGCCGAGTTGCGCAACGCAGAACTCGCGCAGCGCAGCTTCGTCGGCGGCGTGGCCCTCGCGCAGCACGATACAGGCCATGATCTCCTGGCCATAGTGTTTGTCGGGAATGCCCACCGCCGCCGCGTCCCGCACGGCGGGGTGGCGCAGCAGCGCTTCGTCGATTTCGCGCGGTGCGATGTTCTCGCCTCCCTTGATGATCAACTCCTTGATGCGCCCGGTGACGAAGAAGAATCCGTCGGCGTCGCGGTGCCCCAGGTCACCGGTGCGCAGCCAGCCGTCGGGTGTGAACGCGGTTCCAGTGGCCTGCGGGTTCTTGTAATAGCCACGCATCACGTTCGGGCCACGAATCGCGAGTTCCCCAGTCTCGCCATCGGGCACGGCCTTCAATGCGGCATCGATAACGCACGCCTCGCAGCCCGAGGCGCGGCCCACCGAGCCGAGCTTGCGCAGCGTCGGCTCGAGCGGATTCGAAAACGCCGGTGCGACGGTTTCGGTCAAGCCCATCGTTTCGATGATGCCAATACCGAACCTGGCCTCAAACCCGCGCAGGTGTGCAGGCGGCAACGCTGCCGAAGCGCAGCGGCAGAAGCGATAGCGCGCCGTTTCTGCGGGCGGTGGTGCGCTGCCTTCCAGCAGGTACGAAATCATCGTCGGCACCACGTTGAGCCAGGTACAGCCGTGCGTCGCGGCCTGGGCCCAGAAGCGCGCTGCGGAAAATTTCGGCGGCATCGCCAGGCTGCCGCCCTGCGCCAGCGGCGCGAGCATCGTCACTGCAAAGGCGTTGATGTGATAAAGCGGCAACACCGCGAGCACCCGGTCGCTGGGTGTCAATGCGTGCTCGGCGCTGATGGCCTGGGCGTTCGCGGCGAGATTGGCTTGGCTGAGCATCACGCCCTTGGGTACGCCGGTAGTGCCCGAGGTGTACATCAACAGGGCCAGCGCGTCGGGCCGGGGTGTGGCCTCTTGAGTGGCCCCATGGATTGCCTCGTGGCCGGCACCGGTTCGAGCGTCGGCCGTCATCGCGGGCAGGTGGTCGGCGTCCGGCGCCATCACGAGCAATGTCACCTGCCGCTCCAGCCCGGTCAGCAAGGCACGCACTCGGGTTTCCCAGTCGGGCGCCACGATCACGACATTGCAGTCGCAGTGCATCAGCACATAGCGCATCTGGTCGGGCTGCGACAACAGGTTCACCGGGTTCACGACCCAGCCGCCGTGCATTGCGCCGAGCAGCAACTGCAGCGTCATCAGGCCGTTGGGCATGATCAGCGACACGGTGTCGCCCGGCCGGGAGCCTTGCGCGCCCAGCAGTGCGCCGACGTCGCGGCAGGCCTGCGCCAGTTGCGCGAAGCTCAGGCTGGGTTCGGTGTCTGCCGCAGCCGGGCGATGTGCGTCAGCCTGCGCCGTCTGGTCGGCCGTTCGCTGGGCGCGAGGCTCGGCATCCACCGCCACTGCGTACACCGCCCGCGGCCGCAACGCAGCCTGGCGTTCGATCAGCTCGCGAACGGTGCCTGCCGTGCCGTTCATGCCGGGCCGAATTTGTCGAAGTAGGCGCCGAAGATGTCGCGCTCGCTGGGCACCACTTCCGCAATCGGCCGCGAGATGCGCGTGATGTTCAGGTAGTGGCGGTAGTTCATGTTGTCGGAAAAGTTGTTCTTGCCCCAAGTGCCGCACCCCATCGACAACGAAAACGGCAAACCATTGTCGAAGCTGCCGCCGGTCGCGATGCAATGGGCCTGGTCGACGATCACGCGCGACACGGGCAAGCTCAGGCCGAGTTGCAGGGCACGTTCGGATACCGCGCTGTGCAGTCCGACCGAGTGGCCGGCGCCTTCGTAAGCGTAGATGCGTTCGACGATTTGTGCGGCCTGCGCAAAGTCGGTTGCACGGTACAGCGCCAGAACCGGGCTGAGCTTTTCGCCGGAGAACGGATGATCGGTGCCGACGCCACCTTCTTCGACCATCAGGATGCGCGGCTGGCGTTGCGCCACCGCTGCCCAGCCGACGGCGCCATCGGCGGCCAGCGCACGCTGCACGATGGCACACGCCGATTGGCCGATCACCGCGGGTGAGAGTTTCCCGTCGGGCCACATCAACTGACCCAGTGCGGTCTTCTGAGCCGCCGACAGCAACACCGCGCCACGCGCGGTCAAGGCGGCAATCAACCGGTCGCGCATCGCGTCGACGATCACCAGGCTGTTCTCGGACGAGCACGAGGTCGCGTTGTCGAAGGTCTTGGAACGCACGATGCGCTCGGCGGCGAGTTCGACATCGGCCGTTTCATCGACGATGCCTGCCACGTTTCCTGCGCCGACACCGAACGCCGGCGTGCCACTCGCATAAGCCGCGCGCACGTTCGCCTGCGAACCGGTGGCCACCACTAGGTCGCAGCGTTTCATCAGCTCGGTGGTCGACATCTTGCTGACCGGCGAAGGCAGCAGCTGCACCAGGTCACGTGGCGCGCCGATGCGGTCGAACTGCGTGTGGATGAATTGAATCAGGCGCGCACAGGTGCCCCAGCCCTTCGGCGACGGTGCGACGATCACCGCATTGCGCCCCTTCAGCGCGTTGATGATCTTGTTCGCCGGTGTCGCGCCCGGGTTTGTCGATGGCGTGATCGCGCACACCACACCGACCGGGCGGGCAATTTCCACCAGTCCTCGCGCGGCGACCTCGGCAATCACGCCCACCGAGCGTGCGCCCTTCAAGTCGCGCAGCAACCCGAAGGTCTTGCGGTGGTTCTTGCGGATCTTGTCGTCGACGCTGCCGATGCCGGTGTCGGCCACCGCCATTTCGGCGAGTTCGCGGTTGCGGCCGGGTTCGATGATGGCCCAGCCCGCCGCGCTGACGAGCTCGTCGACACGTGCCTGGTCGAAATGGTCAGCGACGCGCTGCGCATCGCGAGCCTTGGCGACCAGCTCGGCCACCAGGGCGACCACCGCGACGTCGCCCGGGGTCTGGGGGGTGCCGGGGCGTGCACTCATGTCAATCGGCCTTGATGTTCGCGTCCTTCGCGAGCCTGGCCCACTTGGGCAACTCGGCGGCAACAAGTTTGGCCAGCGCATCCGGCGTGCCGCCGACACCTTCGCTGCCTTGAGCCAGCAGCCTGTCGCGAATCACCGGGTCCGACACCACCACGTTGAGCGCCCGGTTCAGCCTGTCGATCACGGCCTGCGGCGTCTTGGCCGGCACGAACATCGCATACCAGGAATCGACCTCGAAGTCGGCCACGCCGGCTTCCACCAGCGTGGGAACGTCCGGGAAGGCCGCGCTGCGCTTCAGCGTCGACACGCCGAGCGCCTTCAACTTGCCGGTCTTGACGAATTGCGCCGCGGCGGGAATCGAAACCCACAGCAACGGCACCTGGCCGCCCATCACGTCGGTCACCGCCGGGCCGCCGCCGCGGTAGGGAATGTGGGTCATCAACGTGCCAGTGCGGAGTTTGAACATTTCGCCCGCCAGATGGCCTGGCGAGCCGTTGCCCACCGAAGCGAAAGCGAGCGTGGCGGGCTTGGCCTTGGCCAGCGCGATCAGCTCGGCCACCGTGTTGGGTGCGAACTGGGGGTTGGCCACCAGGATCTGCGGCAGCGACGCCACGGTGCCGACCGGCTCGAAGTCTTTCAGCGTGTCGAACGGCAGCTTGGGAAAGATCGCCGGATTGATGGTGTGCGAGCTGAGGGTGAACAGCACCGTGTAGCCGTCGGGCGCGGCCTTGGCCACCACATCGGTGCCCACCGATCCGCCTGCGCCGCCCTTGTTCTCGATCACGATCGGTTGGCCCAGGGCGACCTGAAAACGCTCCTGCACGATGCGCGCAATGACGTCGGTGCCGCCGCCGGGCGGGTAGGGCACGAGGAAGCGGATCGGCCGGTCGGGATAGGTACCGGCCTGCACCTGCGCCACAGCGGGCGACAGCAGCATTGCCCCGAGCGCGGTGGCCAAGGTGGCGAGGGCTGAAATTCGGGTTCCCAATGTCATGTCGGTCTCCTTGGATCGAATGCTGTCTGGATCAAGCTCGACGGCACTTGCAGGCTTGATCCGCCACGATGCCGAACCTTGGCACCTGTTCTGTGGGCTGCATGCCCTGTCGCGCAGCCTCGCATTGGCGCCACACGCTGCCGACGCTTCCGCTCAGCGCGCCGGCTTGCCTGGTTGCGCAGGCCGCTGGCGTGGCGGCCGCCCACTGGGCGGGCGTGCGCCACGATC
>JANNKS010000729.1:0-2637 GCA_031396425.1 Rhizobacter sp.
CAACGCGGCGCGGTGCGCTGGGACGTCGTGAAATTGCTCGCGCCGGGGATCGTGCTGGGGGCGTTGCTGGGGGCACAGATTGCGAAGGCCTTGCCATCGGCGGTGCTGGCATCGCTGTTCGCGGTGTTCCTGACGTTTTCGGCAACGCAGATGTTCTTCGACCGCAAACCCGAACCAAGCCGTCAACTGCCGCTTGGCGCCGGCCTGTTCGGCGTCGGTCTGGCGATTGGCGTGATCTCCACGCTGGTGGGTGCGGGCGGCGCCTTCATGTCGGTGCCGTTCATGATCGCGTGCAATGTGCCGATCATCCATGCCGTCGCAACGTCAGCGGCCCTGGGCTTCCCGATCGCCGTGGCTGGAACGGTCGGCTACGTGATTGCCGGCTGGTCCTTGCAAGACATGCCGGCCGGCGCGCTGGGCTATATCTACCTGCCTGCCCTGGTCACCCTGGCCCTGGCGAGCGTGACGGCCGCACCGTTCGGGGCACGCGCAGCGCACCGCATGAACGTGGCGCAACTCAAGCGCGCCTTTGCCTGCCTGCTGATCACACTCGCGGGCTACATGCTCTACAAGAGCCTGAGTTTCTAGGGCGCAGGCGGGTCACGCCCGGTCTGGCCGGTGCGGCGTGTCAGGCCGGCTCGAAACGAATTCCGGCCAGCGACACATGGTTGCCACCGCGCCGCCGCGCCTCGGCAAGCGCTGCGTCGGAGGCGAGCAGCAGGTCTTCGCGTGAACTTGCGGTGTGCGGAAAACTTGCCACCCCCATCGACACTGTGAAGCCCAGGTCCTGGCCGTCGAGAACAACGATCTGGGTCGCGCATTGGCGGCGCAGGCCTTCCATGCGCGAATGCGCGGTCGCCAGCCCCACCCCCGAGAGCAGCACTGCAAAGCGGTCCGCGCCGAGGCGGCACGATGAGTCCATGGCGCGCGTGTTGCCGCGTATCAAGCTGCCCAGCGATTCCAGCACCCGCTCGCGCGCCGGTTCGCCGTGCCTGGCGACCTCGTCCTTCAACGGGTCGAGCGCGATCGACACCAGCGAGAACTGGCGGCTCTCGCGCGCCGACAGATCAACTTCGCGGCGCAACTGGTCGGCGAACGTGGCGGCCTGATGCACACCACTGACGGGGTCGCGCACTGAGTCGTCCTGCAGGTCGCGCCGCAGCGCTTCATTGGCGCGTTGATGCTGCTCGAGCTGGGCAATCGCCAGGGCGAGCTGCGAATCGCGCCGGCGCGTTGCGGTCAACTCCAGCCACATCGAACACACCAGGCGCGGCGCCTCGGTGTCGGCGCGTGCCATCATGAGCCGGGTGACGCTGAATTCGCGCCGTTGGCCGTCGCGTTCCAGGCGCTGTTCGCTCATCGTCGGCAGGGTCTGCTGCAGCGCGGCCTGCTCACCCACACGCATCGCTGCGGCTTCTCCAGGCTCCATCAGTTCGGCGTCGAGATGGCCCACCATGTCCTGAGGGGTGTGGCCGAACAGGGTCGCGTAGCGCGCGCTGACATGCAGGTAGCGGCCGCTGGTGGCGTCTTTGATGGCGATTCCAGCTTCCGCGCGCTCGAGCATTTCGAGCAGCACGCCAGTCAGTTCTGAGGGTTGCGCCGCCAACGTGTCGAGCAGCGCCTGCGCAGCCCCACTGCGCCCGTGTGCCGAAGACAAATTCAACTGGATCATGGGCCACATTCCTCATCGATGCCTGGTTCGGCTGCTGCATGTCACCGCCGTCAACACCGGGGAACGAATCGGTGCACCTCGCTGGGGCGGCAGCCGGCCGGAGCGGCAACGAGCTTCAGAATCATACCCGTCGTGGCAGCCCTGCCCTGTGCCGCCAGGCCCGGAAGTTCTGTCGCACCCCTGGGTCTGCGGCGGCGCGCGGCACAAATGCATGGCGCCCTGCTGGAACGGCGGCCCTTCGTACCCCTGCGGTGCGCATAATGCCCGGCCGCAGCAGCGAAGCCGCACGCCATGACCCCTCTGCACAAACTCAACGAGCTCGCCGAATCGCACGGTGAGCTGCGCCCGGGCCACGGCATGGTCTCAGGTGTGATCGCACTTGCGCTGGCGATCCTGTGTTTCCTGGGTGTGCTGGCGTTCCACTTTCCCGAGTACCTGACCACGCCGCAACTGCGCAAGAACTACAACGTCGAGGTGTTGCGCCAGTTGATGCTGGCGGCACTGGTGCTGGCCGGTTCACTGTCGCTCTACAACATCATTCGCGGCCGGGCGCGCTGGCTCGCGCTGGGGGCGTTTGTGCTGATCGGCCTGACGCTGATGCTCGGGGGCCACAAGGTGCCGGTGAACGACTTCGCCGACAACACGCCCTACATCGGCCTGGACTGGTTCATCCTCGACCTGCTGGGCTCGACGCTGATCTTCCTGTTCATCGAAAAACTGTTCGCGCTTCGCCGTGATCAACCGGTGTTCCGCGCCGAATGGCAGACCGACTTCCACCATTTCATCGTCAACCACATGGTGGTGGGTTTCGTGCTGCTGGCCACCAACTTGCTGGTGCACAAGCTGTTCGGCTGGGCGGCCAAAGACGGCGTTCGCTTCTGGGTGCAGGACCTGCCGTTCGTTGCGGCCGTGTTCCTGATCGTGCTGGTGGCCGACCTGGTGCAGTACTGGACGCACCGCGCCTA
>JANNKS010000756.1:0-4630 GCA_031396425.1 Rhizobacter sp.
GTCCTCGGGCTTGTTGATCGCCTTGTTCGCCGTGGTGTGACGCACACCGTAATACGTCACCGCGACCGGCTTGTTGCCGCCCTTCTTGTAGTAGCCCTCCATCAGCTCGCTCAGGACAGCGCTCTCGGAGTATTTTTTCCAGTGGCCGAAGTCGCGGAACATGAACGGCGCGCCACCGATCGCCAGCGGCGGGTGTGTGCGCGCGGCGAACGCCTGGCCGGTGTAAATGATGTCGACCGTGCCGAGCGTCAGGCCCTGGTTGATGTCGGTCTCCTTGCCGAGCTGCGACGCCGGAAAGACCTGCATCTCATAGCGCCCTGCCGTGCGCTTCTTGATCTCATCGGCGGCCCAAAGCGCCCATTTGTGATACGCCTCGCCGGTCTCGTAGACATGCGCCCACTTCAGCTTGGTCTGCGCCAACGCGGGGCCGGCGAGCGCGAACGCCGCGAGCACCAGCAGCAATTTCAGCCAATCACGTTTCATCGTTCGTCTCCTTCTGCAAACCACGACAAGCCGGCCTCAACCGGCGACCAATTGAACCTTGGTGCTGCGCGTGCGGTCCAGCGCCAGCTGGAAGGCGTCGAGCGCCTGCGCGATGGGCAACTGCGCGCTGATGAGCGGGCGCACGTCGACGCGCCGGCTGCGCAGCGCCTGCACGGCCCAGTCGAAAGCGTGCGCTGCGCGGAACGCGCCGACGTACTCCAGCTCGCGTGCCATGACGCTGTTGGCCGGGAAGTGCACGCCCTCGGCCGGCAAGGTGCCGACCTGCACGATGCGCCCGCCGCGCCGCGTGGCGGTGAGGCAGGTGGCGAGCGCCGCCGGGCTGCCGGCAGCCTCGATCGCGATGTCGGCCAGATCGGCCAGGTCGCCCGCGGCGGCCTGATCGGAGCGGATCGTCTGGTCGGCTCCCACCTGGCGCGCAATGCCCAAAGCGCGGTCCGCGATGTCGGCCACGATGACGCGCGCTGCGCCCGCCAGCCGCGCCGCGAGCACCGTCATGCAGCCGATCGTGCCGCCCCCCGTGATGAACACCGTCTTGCCAAGCAAGGCCCCGGCACGATGCACCGCGTGCAGGCCGATCGACAAGGGTTCGGCGCAGGCGATTTCGCCGAGCGAGATGTCTTCCGGAATCGGCGTGAGCTGGCGCTCGCCCATCACGAACCGTTCGCGGAACATGCCCTGCACATGCGGGAAGACACTGGCGCTGCCGAGAAAACGCATCTGGCGGCACAGGTTCAGCCGCCCGCCGAAACAGTAGTCGCACTGGCCACAGGGGTGGGACGGGTTGATTGCTACCTTCTCACCGACCCGCACTCGCGTCACCCGTTCGCCAACGCGCGTCACCACCCCCGATACCTCGTGGCCCGGAATGAGCGGTTCGCGCACGACGAAGGCGCCGACCCGGCCGTGCTGGAAGTAGTGCATGTCGGAACCGCAGATGCCGCCCGCGCCGAGGCGCATTTCCACTTCGGTGGGGCCGAGCTCGGTGGCCGGTTCGTCTTCCAGTCGCAGGTCGAGGGCGCCATGAATTCTGCAGGTGAGTGACATGCGGGTCTTTCGAAGTGAAACGGGTCAGTGGGAAGGGGTCGACGCACGTTTGCGCAGCGTCGGCGCCTCCATGCGCCTCGGCCAACTGGCAGTGAAACGATCATGCGATCGGGTCAGGTGCTGCGCCATCGCAGTGCGCGCCGCTTCGGGTGAGCGGGCGGCGATCGCGTCGACGATCGCTCCGTGTTCGGCAATCGCGGCGGCCCAGGTGGTCGCGGTTTCGAAGTGGCTGCCGAGTTGCTCGAACAGAGGGTTGTGGCGCTCGTCAAAGAGTTCACTGACCAGGCGCAGCAGAACCGAGTTCTCGCACGACTGCGCGATGCGTGTGTGGAACAGCCGGTCACCCTGGGTCGGGATCTGGCCGGCCTGGGCGTCCTGTGCCATCAGGTCGATCGCGTCGCGCAAGCCTGCCACCTGCGGCTTCTTCATGCGCTGGGCGGCGATTGCCGCAAGCTCGGACTCGATGAGTTGCCGGGCGCGGATGGTCTCCAGCGGCCCTTCGGCGCTGACCAGTCGCGCGGTGGCCGCTTCATGGCTGCGCACATAGATGCCCGAGCCCATGCGCACTTCGACCAGCCCTTCGACTTCGAGTGCGATCAGCGCCTCGCGCACCGAAGGTCGCGAAACGCCGAGCTGGCGCGCCAGGTCACGCTCGGGGGGCAGCCGAGAGCCGAGTGCGAACTCGCCGCGCTCGATGAGCACACGCAGCTGATCCGCGATCTGGCGGTACAGGCGGCGTGTCTCGATGGTTTGTAGCGGCATCGCTCGTGAATGTTGACTGACACTGGCAACGCGCGCGATACAGGGCTGGTTTGCGGCACCCGCAAGCTGCGGGCAGAACCGCAGCGGAACGCATCGCGGTCAAGTGGCCTGACCAATCCGGCGAGCTTAGGCGGCCCCGACAGCGTGTGTCAATGTCGGGATAACCCCCCTGAGCAGCGCGGCAGTGCGCGCCGATTCAGCGCAACCGCGCGGCCACAAGCCATCGACCTCGGGCCGCATGCACCACACCATCGCGTCGGCCCTTGCTATCGAAACACCCTAGGGCCGATGCAGTGGTGCTCAGTGAGAATCGTCCCAGACATGCAGGCGCGCATTCGAGCGCCAGACCTGGAGAACACGATGGAGAAGACTTGGCTCAAGCAGTACCCGCAAGGCGTGCCTGCCAACATCAACGTCGAGCAATATCCTTCGTTGGTGGCCTTGCTCGACGAGAGTTTCCGCAAGTTCGAAGCGCTTCCAGCATATCGCTTCATGGGCAAGACGTTCAGGTTCGCTCAGATCGACGAGGCTTCGCGCGCGCTGGCAGCCTACCTGCAGGCGCAGGGCCTGAGCCGTGGCGACCGGGTCGCGATCATGATGCCCAACGTGCCTCAATATCCTGTTGCGGTGGCCGCGGTGCTGCGCGCCGGGTTCGTGGTGGTGAACGTCAACCCGCTCTACACGCCGCGTGAACTCGAGCACCAGCTGAAGGATTCGGGCGCCAAGGCGATCCTGATCGTCGAGAACTTCGCGCACGTGCTGCAGCAGGTGCTCGCTGCCGTGCCGGCGAAGAAGATCATCACGACCGCGTTGGGCGACATGCTCGGCTTCCCCAAGCGGCTCATCGTCAACTACGTCGTGCGCAACGTCAAGAAGATGGTGCCGGCGTACGACTTGCCCGGTGCGGTCGAATTCAACGACGCGATTGCGCAGGGTCGCAGCAAGTCATTCAAGCCGGCCAGCGTCGGCCTGGACGACATTGCGGTGCTGCAGTACACCGGCGGCACGACCGGCGTGAGCAAGGGCGCCGTGCTGTTGCATCGCAACCTGGTGGCCAACATCCTGCAGGCCGAGGCCTGGTACCAGCCGGCGCTGAAGAAGATCCCCGCGGGCGAGCAGATCGTCACCGTCTGCGCGTTGCCGCTCTATCACATCTTCGGCTTCAACACGAACATGATGCTGGGCATGCGCATGGGCGGCTGCAACATCCTGGTGGCCAACCCGCGCGACCTGCCGAGCGTCTTCAAGGAACTGGCGGGCCAGAAGTTCCACAGCTTCCCGGCCGTGAACACGTTGTTCAACGCGATGGCACACCACCCGGATTTCGGCAGCGTCGACTGGAGCAGCCTGGTGATTTCCGTGGGCGGCGGCATGGCGGTGCAGAGTGCCACCGCCAAGCTGTGGCTGGAAAAGACCGGCTGCCCGATCGTCGAGGGCTACGGCCTGTCGGAAACCTCGCCGTCGGCGACCTGCAATCCGGTCGACAGCACCGCGTACAGCGGCAACATCGGCCTGCCCATGCCCAACACCGAGCTCGCCTTGCTCGACGACGACGGCAACGAAGTGCCGATCGGCACGCCGGGCGAAATCGCGATCAAGGGCCCCCAGGTCATGGCCGGGTATTGGCAACGGCCCGATGAAACCGCGAAGGTCATGACGGCGGACGGCTTCTTTCGAAGTGGCGACATCGGCGTGGTCGACGAGCGCGGCTACTTCAAGATCGTCGATCGCAAGAAGGACATGATCCTGGTCAGCGGCTTCAACGTCTACCCGAACGAGGTGGAAGACGTGGTGACGCAGATGGACGGCGTGCTCGAATGCGCCGCCGTCGGCGTGCCTGACGCGAAGGCCGGCGAAGCCGTCAAGCTGGTGATCGTGCGCAGCAACCCGGCCGTGACCGAGGCCGATGTGCGCAAGTACTGCGAGTCTCAATTGACCGGCTACAAACGGCCCAAGATCGTGGAGTTCCGCACCGAGCTGCCCAAGACTCCGGTGGGCAAGATCCTGCGCCGGGAATTGCGCGACAAGGCGTGAAACGCGCCTGATCCGGCGCGTGCCCGAGAATCCACGCCGCGGGTCGGCGCGGCGAGGCCGTGCCGACACCCACCCCGATACTTTGCGCATCAGCTTCCGTGCCTGCCCGCTTCTACGTCGACGCCGTCCTGGCGCCGCAGCTTGAATTCGACCTGCCAGCCGGAGCGGCGCGCCACGCCCAGGTGGTTCGGCTCCAGCCCGGCCACGCCATCACGCTGTACGACGGGCGCGGCGGCGAACACGCGGCGATCGTGCTGGCGATGGGCCGCAACTCGGTAAGGGTGCG